>NCRO01000064.1 GCA_002849045.2 Candidatus Sediminicultor secundus | reverse complement strand
GAAGTCATTTCCACACCCTTTATTAATACATTCAAACGGCCCTACAGCGTATTTTAGATTTGATATGCTTTTAAATCCCCTAAAATCGCCTAAGCATTCTGTATCATATGCATATTTTGCTGCACCTATTGCAAGAGATATCACTGAACGCAAGAAGGCAGAAGAACAGATAAAAGATTCAGAAAAGCGTTTAAAAATATTATTCGATTATGCGCCTGATGCCTATTACATAAGTGATTTAAAGGGTAATTTTATTGATGGCAATAAGGTAGCAGAAAGATTAATGGGTTATAAAAGAGAAGAACTAATTGGAAGTAGTTTTTTAAAGTTAAAATTACTCTCTCTTGCTGATATACCCAAAGCAGCTAAACTGTTAGTAAAAAATCTTAGAGGACAACCGACAGGACCGGATGAGTTTATATTGAATCACAAAGATAACAGTAAGGTAACAGTTGAGATCTCCACTTATCCAGTAAAAATTAAGGAAAGAACTTTAGTATTAGGTATAGCAAGGGATATCACCGAGCGCAAGCAGGCAGAACAGAAACTATTACAGAGTCATAATAAACTCTTAAAAACCATGGAGGACACTATCTATACTATCGGCAAGATTGCCGAGACCAGAGACCCCTATACTGCTGGACATCAGAAGAGTGTCTCCCAAATAGCCGTTTTCATAGCCCAGGAGATGAAACTTCCTAAAGATAAGATTGAAGGAATAAGGATAGCCTCTTTAGTTCATGATATAGGAAAGATCAGTATTCCGGCAGAGATCTTAAATAAGCCTACCAAATTAAGCGAAATAGAATACAGTTTAATTAAGGACCATTCCCAAGTAGGATATGATGTATTAAAATCGATAGATTTTGCCTGGCCGGTTGCAAAAATTGTCCTCCAACACCATGAAAGACTAAATGGTTCAGGTTATCCCAATAAACTAAAAGGTGATGAGATTATCCTGGAAGCCAAGATAATCGGAGTAGTTGATGTGGTAGAAGCAATGTCTTCCCACCGACCTTATCGACCGGCTCTCGGTATCGATAAGGCCTTAGAAGAGATTACCCAAAAAAAAGGCATTCTCTATGACCCCGAAGTCGTAGATGCCTGCATTAAATTATTTAAAGAAAAAAGATTTAAATTATAATCATGAATCAGGTTTGTTTATACTCAGTAATTTAGTAACTTTTTCCAACTTCTCATAAGGGGTGAGATAACCAAAGACTCGATAGTGAAAATCATGATTATAATTATATGCTCATTTATCTAATAATGTTCTTTAGCTATTTGGAAACAACTGTTTTTAGACTATAATATATATTAATATTGTCATTTAAACAGAAGTTGCGAAACTCGTCTACTATGCTCCACCATTTATTAATAAATTGCAGTCCTTTAGATTTTGCTAAAGGGCTTTTTTGTTTCTATAAATTATTACAAAAAAGAAGGATTTTTAAATAGATTTGTAGTATAAAGAAAAAAGTGTATTAAAAAAAATTTAATAAGCGTATTTTTCATATAAACCGAATATTTATAATATCATTATACTAAAATAAAAAGCTACATTATCTAAAAACAATCTTAAGAGTAGCACTCTGCAAGAGAGGAATATAATTATTTTCTGTCTTTTTATTTACCTAAAAATGTAAGCAAATGAAAAAACACATCTTTCATTTATTGTTATAATATTATTTTTTGTTTTAATTTTAGTGTTATCTGGATGTGGTGCGATATCTGATGAAGCACAAATAACGAGTGTCATAAATGGATTTTCCAATGCTTTAAGTAACCAAAACTGGGATAAGGCAAAAAGTTATTGCTTTTATGGCTCAGGTTCATATAATAATGTTATTAATTTAGAAAATGTTGTAGCTCAGTTGAGTTCAATGATAGAAAATGTAACTTTGGACTATTTTTCATTTCTATAATAAAATGGTACACCTTTTGAGATTAGGGATACTATAAACATCAAGATAATTGAGGAGGCAAGCTTATATAATTTTATTAGAATCTAAATTAAAGACAAATGTCGAAGAGTAGGGGCTAACCACTCTGTTTTTTATTTTGCTTTCGACTTACCTCTGCTAAACATTTTTTTATCGTCTTCTGTGTAAAAGCCACTATTTTGGTGCTTTTTACTAAATGCTGAGAATAGACAATAAGAAAAACTAAATTTTAGATTAAATTTTACTCCAAAGGCAAAAAACAATAGAATAATATTATGAAAGAAAAAATTAAGAAAAATATTTCAGAAAAAGCTATATTTAAATTTAAATTCCCTCTTAATATGAAAAGAATTGGGATAGATATTGGTTCTGATAACTTGAAAGCAGTTGTGATAGATGGAAAAGATATAAACCCTTATCTAAAAAAGATCAATGGTAAACCAATTTATGCTTTAAAAGAAGCATTAGATGAAATTATCACAAAGCACGGTAATGAGGCTTATCTTGGTGTAACAGGGGTAAATTCAATTTCTTTATCAGATGTTCTAAATGAAAAACAATTGATAAGTGAATCAATTACAATTAAAGGGGGCATTGCCTTTCTTGATTTAGACATTAAGGAAAATGAAAAATTTGCAGTAATTGATGTTGGAGCCTCAAGCCAAGAATATTTTGAATTTGAAAGACATAATGAAAAATTATTTTTAGAAAGTTATAATTTAGAAGATAAGTGTGGTGTTGGTTCAGGTTTATTGCTTGAGCATATGTCTGAAAGATTTAACTATGATTCAATAGAGGAATTGTCTAATGTTGCCAATCAAACTGAAAAAACCATAAAGCTCTCTGCAAAATGTGGTGTTTTTCGTGAATCTGATGTTGTGCACCAGCAACAAAAGGGAACACCAAAAGAAATATTGGCAGCTTCACTTTATAGAGCCTCTGCAGATAGTTTTAAAAACATTCTATCAAATGGAATAATACCTAAAGGGAAGATTGTTCTTATAGGTGGTCTCTCACTTAGTAAAGCCTTTGTTAAACATCTAATAGATGTTTGCAAAATCTCTTCTGAAAGAGTTATTATTCCAAAAAAAGGATTACACATAGGTGCAATTGGTGCAGCAATTTATGGTCAACAGGTTTATTTAAACGATATAATAAAAAAATTAGAGCAGAAATTAAGCAAACCCTTTAACTATGAATCACAGGGTCCTCTAATCCTCAAAAAATCCAGAATTATGAAACCAAAAGAAGATTGGCCTTATGGTGCAGTTATCCCTTTAGCTGGCTTAGGAATTGACATAGGCTCTGTTAGTACAAAGGCTGCATTAATAGCAGAAATTAATGGTAAGTTTAGATTGCTTGCATATCACTACAGAAGAACAAAGATAGATCCTGTTGGGGCTGCAATAGATGCCATAAACAAAGTATATAATCAGGTTATAGAAAGAGGCTATAAAATTGAGAAAGTTGTTGCAGGAACAACTGGAAGCGGAAGGCAGCTTACTGGTTTTATAGTTGGAGCTTCTAAAGAACATATTGTTGATGAAATCACTGCACAGGCTGCAGGCATAATAACAGTCTATCCTCAAAAAGAATTTAGTATTATTGAGTTTGGTGGTCAGGATTCAAAATTTATTAATATCAGCCAAGGGGTGGTTGTTGGTTTTGAAATGAATAATGCATGTGCTGCTGGAACAGGAGCATTGCTTGAAAAATATGCCATGCGCAGAGGCATTAAAATGGAAGATTTTGGAGATATTGCATTAAGAGCAAAGAATCCCCCCGATATAGACAGCACTTGTGCGGTTTTATCAGAGCAATCAATAATAAAATATGAGCAAAACAATGTATCTTTAGAGGATTTATGTGCTGCCCTTACATTAGCAACTGCAAGAAACTATTTAGCAAAGGTAGTTAGAGGTAAAGAGATAAAAGAAAAAGTTGTTTTCCAGGGTGCAACTGCATTTAATCTTGGACAGGTTGCTGCTCTTGAAACTGTTTTTAAAAAAGGAATAGTTGTACCTCCTTGGCCACATATAACCGGAGCAATAGGTGCAGCAAAATATGCATATGATACAGAATGCTTAGGCGATTTTAGGGGATTTAAAAGCATATCAAATCTAAAATACGCTGTAGGGCCGTTTGAATGTATTAATAAAGGGTGTGGAAATGACTGCAACATAACAATGGCTAAAATCGGAGATGAAGAGTTTTATATAGGTGACAGATGCCAAAGATATAGTGCAAAAAAAGATGAGAAAAAAATAAAGCCACCCAATTTATTTAAAGAGAGACAGAAAATAATGGAGGATGCATGCAAATGAAAGTTGGAATTCCAAGAGGAATGCCTACCATCTCTCCTCCATAACTGCGGAAAGCATTTAAAGCCGCCAAATAACTGGGTAATTCTACTATTAATGTATCCCCGGGGTTTAATAAAACTTTACTTACCAGATCTAAACCCTGCTGAGAACCTGAAGTAATCATAATATTATCTAACCCTGCTTTTTCCTTGGCTTCAGCCAGCCAATTCAATATAAATTCTCTTAATTCTGTTAAACCTTCGGTACTGCTATATTGTAAGGCGCAAGCACTATTTTTTGCTAATATTTGTTTAACTACTTCATTCAATTCCTCGGTGGGAAAAGTAGCAGGATCTGGCATTCCTCCCGCCAAAGATATCACTTCCGGATTTTGAACTAATTTCAAAATCTCCCGAATAGCTGAAGCTTCCATTTTTGAAGCTAAGATAGAATAAAATTTCTCAGTATCTGTAGACATTTTTCCCACTCCTTTATAATTTATTAATATATATATCTTACTAACTATATTATTAAGCAATTTTTGTGCCAATTTATTAAGCAATGGTAATAAAACAAAAAAATAGCTTATTGCTAATTGGTAAAAGCTATTTTTGAAAAAAATCAAAATATATATTTTTAAATATTACTGCATTAAATTGCAATTATTCGTAGTCTGTGCAATTTTTGTTTATAAAGTGCATTCAATATAGCATATAACCTAAAACTAAATTCATATCTCGTTTACGGTTAGTTGGTTAGTTAAAGAAAAAGAAGAAAGAATAAAATAAGTATTATACCCAACAATTCCAAAATTACTATAAAATTACTTACGATACACTGTTGTATTTCTATACGCTAAACGCTGTAGGCTATACGCTATACTATATACTATTCACTAACGACTAATTTAATTGGTCAATTATCTTTCACTTATATTCGTATATCTTTTTAATATTATACTTTTTGATTTTATAATAAAAACTTCTCAGGCTGATTCCCAATTTATTTGCAGCCATTGAACTATCCCCATTGGTAGATTTCAAAGCATTTAGAAGGGCTTTTCTTTCCGTATCATCCTTTATCACCTTTAAATTATTCTTATCCGAATTATAATCAATTAAATTATCAGATTCAGAACTGATAATTGGTTCCTCTTCGATTATTTCCAGTTTATTTAATTCAGTTAAAGCAGGGATATGTTTGGGCGAGATAATTTCTTCGCTTAATTTCATATTTATAACTGCTCTTTCAATTACATTTTCTAATTCCCTTACATTTCCGGGCCAGGAATAATCCGATAATATATTTAATGCTTCTGGTGAAATTCCTTTTATGTTTCTTCCAAAATCTTGATTAAATTTTCTTATTAAATTATTAACCAAGAGAGACATATCTTCTTTCCGCTCCCTTAAAGTAGGGATATAGATAGGAATAACATATAATCGGTAAAAAAGGTCATCTCTGAACCTTCCTTCTTTTACCGCATTTTTTAAATCAATATTAGTAGCTGAGATTATCCTAACATCCACATTAATAGGACTTCTTCCTCCTACTCTTATAATCTCTTTTTCTTGAAGCACCCTCAATAACTTAGCCTGTAAATTCAGGCTCATCACTCCAATTTCATCTAAAAATATAGTCCCTTTGTCGGCTTCTTCGAATAGTCCCTTCTTTCCGGTTTTTTTAGCTCCTGTAAACGAACCTCCCTCATAACCAAATAGTTCACTTTCTAATAAAGTATCCACTAAAGCAGAACAGTTTACCCGAATAAATTGCTGGTTCTTTCTTTTACTTACATGATGTATGGCGTGGGCGAAGAGTTCTTTCCCGGTTCCACTTTCCCCTTGAAGCAAAACGGTCGCGGGAGTTTGGGCAGCTTTCTTGGCCTGTTCTTTAGCAATAATCATTCCCCTGCTTTTTCCTATAATATCTTCAAAAGTGTATTTCGATTCTAAATGTCTGACCCTTTGTTTAACCCTCTTTAACTCCCTATTCAAATATTCAATCTCCGAAACATCATGTATCACCGCCACACTGCCTTTTAAAATCCCCTCTACTATAACCGGTGCTACATTTACAATTACCTCTTTACGATTAGGTCCAACCCGCATTCTCGCTCCGTGTACCGGTTTCCTGGTTCTCAGTACTTTTAAATGCATGCTTTCACCCTCATCAGCAATATCAATAGTAGGTGATTTCCCTAATACATCTTCTTCTATTAAACCAGTAAGCCGGGTATAAGCAGGATTAATAATAGTATGCAAGCCATTTTCGTCTACTACCGAAATAGCATTATCGGTAGAATGGATAATCGCCTTTAAGGTGCTCTGAATCTCTTTTTGTGTGGCAATTTCTTGCAGCCATTTATCTTTATTTGCATTAATCTTCTCTTTCATAAGATAACAACCTTATTAAAATCAGTCTATTGAGTTAGTAATTAAGTTTAATGTAGGGGTCGAATTTATTCTTATTCTCGGTTTCTATTCTCTTTGCGAGATACGAGATACGAATTTTGCGATTTTTGCTATATACTACTTATTTCTTAACACTATACGCTGTACGCTCTACGCTCCATGCTAGTTTTGCTATCCGCTATTTTATCTATCTAACATTTTTTGGGCATGCCGAATAGTAATCTCGCTCATCTGGCTTCCGTCTAACATACGGGCAATCTCTTTAATCCGCTCTTCACCTTCCATCTCTTTTAACCTTATCCCGGTCTGATTATTTAAAATATATTTTTCAATATAAAAATGTCTCCCGGCTCTGCAGGCTATCTGAGGTAGGTGAGTTACGCAAATTACCTGTCTTTTTTTAGAAAGCGCCTTCAGTTTTTGAGCAATTACCTCGCCCAAACGTGCACCTACTCCGATGTCAATTTCATCAAAGATTAACGTCGGAACTTGATCTACATCTGAAAGTATTGATTTCAAAGCTAACATAATTCTCGAAACTTCTCCTCCTGAAACAATTCGAGCTAAAGGACGCAGTTTTTCTCCTACATTAGGAGAAATCATAAACTCAATATCATCTATCCCTTTCGGACCTATCTTATATTTTTTACCATCTATTTCTATTCCGTTATCATCTTCGTAAGAATTAATAGAAACTTTAAACTGACATCTCTTCATATTTAAATCTTCTAATTCTTTTACTGTCATCTTTTGTAAATCCTCGGCAATCTTCTTACGATTGATGTTTAGATTGCGGGAAATAGTGGAAATTCTGTCTTCCAGAGAATTAACCTCTTCTTTTAATTTTTCTAATTTATCTTGGCTACAATCAATAGCTTCTAATTCCTGATATATTCTTTGGCGATATTCCAATATTTCTTCTATAGTGGAGCCGTATTTACTCTTTAAACTATTAATCAGATTTAATCTTCCCTCAACTTCTTTTAATTTCTGGCTATCCAAATCTATTTCATCTTTATATTTTACAATTTCAGTAACAATATCCTCAAATTGATATCCTACTTCTTTCAAATTTTCTCTTATCTTTTCTATCCGTCGATCCAAGGAAGCAATCTCTCCTAAATCTGCGGAAACTTCGTTTAAGGAATCTCTTACTGAGGCTTGCTCTAATCCGCCTTCATAGAGAATAAAATTAGCTTTTTCCATGGTTTCAATAATTTTCTCCGCGTTTTTTAGAACCATCTCTTCCTCTTCTAAAGCCTTATCCTCACCTTTAACTAAAGATGTTTTATCTATTTCTTCTAACTGGAATTTTAGAAAATCTATTTTTTTTAAATTCTCTTCTTTATCCTCTAATAACTGAAATAACTTTTTGTTCTTTTCTCGCCATCTTCGATAATTGTCAAATAATTCCTTTCTATATTTAATAATTTTATCTCCACCTAAATTATCCATCAAATCAATATGCTTAGAAGTATCTAAAAGGGATTGATGATTGTGTTGTCCGTGTAAATCAACTAAAAATTTACCAATCTCTTGAAGTGTGGATAAATTTATCAACCGCTGATTAATCCAGCATTTATTCCGTCCTTTTTTATTAACTTCCCGTCTAATAAGTAAAACTCCTTCCTCATCAACAATTTCTATGTCTAAATTTAAATTATTTATTAGCTCTTTTTCTTGGGGAGTCAACAGAAACAATCCTTCTGCTATCAGGCTGCCTTCTCCGTCTCGAATTAAATCAGAAGCGGCATAACCTCCCAATATTAAATCTATTGCTTCTATGATAATAGATTTCCCAGCTCCGGTCTCACCGGTTAAAACATTTAATCTTTCCTCAAATTCAATATTTAATTCTTTTATTAAGGCCATATTCTTTATGTTTAATTGAAATAACATTTATTTCTGTATCCACCTCATAGTATAGTCAATACATTATATAATGATTAGTTGGTTAATTAGTTAATTGGTTGTAAGATTAATTCACTAATCAATTAAGTATATAATTATTTAAATGTATGCTAACTTTTACGTTTTTCTTTCTTTAAACCAAGTAACCAGCAAGCAATGTAATGTGCAACGTGTAACAAGTAACCTGTTTTTGTAATTTCAAAAATCTAATCTTATTACTTGTTACTGTATTTTAGCTATCCGTTATTATTCTATCTTCACTCATCACTCATTACTTATTACTCATTACTTATTAATCTGCCCACTCCATCTTAATTTTTCCCGTAAAATAGCATAAAAACTCTTTTCCTTAAAAGTAATTAAATGAGCTTTATGGTCTGATTTTTTTATTATCACTTCATCCTTTGGTTTTAAAACAAAGCCCTCCTGCCCATCTATAGTTACCATTACTTTTTCTTCGCTTGATTCCAATTTTATTTTTACTTGGTCATTTTCACCAACAATTAAAGGCCGAGCAGATAAAGTATGGGGGCAGATGGGGGTGAGTATTATAGAATTTATATTAGGATTGACAATGGGGCCGCCAGCAGAAAGAGAATAAGCAGTAGAACCCGTAGAAGTAGATACAACCAATCCATCCGCTGAATAAGTAATAACATAATCATTATTAACATAAGTAGCTAAACAGATAATTCGAGCAAAAGCCCCTTTGCCTATAACTACATCATTTAAAGCAGTAAATTTTTTAATCTCTTCTTCTCTTCTTTTCACTGTACAATTTAACATCATTCTCTCATCAAGGAAATATCTCCCCTGATACAGTTTCTCTAAAGACTTTTCCAGGTCATCGATGCCAATTTGAGTCAGAAAACCCAATCCTCCTAAATTCACTCCAAAAATCGGGATATCTTCGGCAGCGGCTAATCTAGCTGCTCTAAGGAGAGTTCCGTCTCCCCCCAAAGAGATTATCAAATCAACATTTTTAAGAAATTTTTCAGTAGGGCAGTTTAATTCTTCCTTTCCTATTTCTTCGCCCTTATTTCCTTCTATATACACTCTTAGTTTTTTAGAATTTAGCCAATCAATTATCCTACAGGCTGTTTCCCGAGTATTTTCTTTTTTATAATTCACTATTAAACCAACGCTGTCTAATTTCATCTCCACCCTCCTTGAAGTAAATAATATAAGACCAAACTAAAAATTGCTCCTGCCAAAAAATATACTATCTTTATTGTCTTTTGACGTATGGTGCTTTCGAATTGAAACTTTACTTCAGAAATACTCTTATTTTTCATATTTAATAAGAGAATACCGCTCGGTTGGTAAGCAAGATAATATTCTAACATCTGTCTACGGGTCTCCCGGTTGGTAATATAGGGAATCTTTTCTCCACTTTTGACTTCTACTACGTAGACTTTCCCTTTCTTCTTCGCCAAATAATCTATCCGCACTAAGTAGCGATGAATCTTGTCTCCGATAGTTACAAGAAGTGATTTACTTTTTTGAGCATCTATAATCGCATAACCGTTTTTCCTCAATATTTTCTCTGCTTCTTTTTCTGCCTGTCTGCTTTTAGAAAATCTCTTTCTTAGCCTCTTAGCTCTCAACCAATTACTTATCTTGATATAGAGAACCAGGCAGACTATTCCTCCGCCAACAAATAAAATAAAGATTAAAATAGCATTTTCATTTATATTCAAAAACCTCACTCCAATAATATCTTACTTTAATTTGATTCTTCATGCACTTCCCTGTTGTTAAAATTAAGTATCACTAAGTAAAGTCATAAAATATCATTTTTTAGGAGAAAGTTCCTGGTGAGCTTTTTTTACCACTTCCTCTACAATTTGAGGAAAATTATTCATCTTATCTTTTCCAGAATTTTTTACCAAGCAGATAAGGTATTCTATATTACCGGAAGCTTTTTTTAAGGGTGAAAAAGTTAGATCTTGGATACCAAAACCTATTTTTTGGGCTTTTTCGCCGACTCTTTCGATTACCACCTGATGGACTTCTGCCTTTTTTACTAATCCGCCCTTTTGAATGAACTCCCGACCTGCTTCGAACTGTGGTTTGATTAAAGCTACCACTTCTCCTCTCTCCCCAATTAAATTATACACCGCTGGCAGGACTTTATCTAATGAAATAAAGGAGACATCTATGGTAGCTAATTCAAAAAGGTCATCAAATTTATCAGCATTAAGATATCTTATGTTAGTTCTATCTATAACTACTACTCGGCTATCTTTCTGCAGTTTCCAGGCTAACTGTCCATAACCCACGTCTATACAGTAAATTTTTTTAGCTCCAAATTTTAAGAGACAATCAGTAAACCCCCCGGTAGATGCACCAACATCGATTACCCTCTTTCCTTTAACATTGATATTAAAGACTTTTATGGCTTTTTCTAATTTTTCTCCACCCCTGCTTACATAAGCAGTCTCTTTTTTTATTACTGAAATATTGCTTTCAGCCTTGATTCTTTGCCCCGATTTATTGACTCTTTCCCCTTCCACTAAAACTTCTCCCGCCATAATAGCACTTTTGGCTTTCTCTCTGGTGGGGAAAATTCCTTTTTCAACCAGTAATATATCCAAACGTTCTTTCTTTGATTTTGTCAAATCTATGAATTCACCTCTCGGGCTGAAATTCTACCTATTAAATTAGTCGTTAGTGAATAGTGAATAGTCGTTAGTACAAGAAGACACGGCACACCGTGCTCCTACTTTTCTCTTGTAGGGGCACAATGAATTGTGCCCTCTCTGTTTTACTGCCTTTTGTTTGCCTTAATAAGTGAGTATCTACTAAGCAGGGATTACGGAAAAAGGAAGTCCCTATACAATCAAGTTAAAGCTAAATTACCGCACTTAATATCCAAGCCATTATAATTCCCATGAAGGCTCCTACTATAACTTCAAAAGGAGTGTGTCCAACTAATTCTTTTAAACGCTTGTCTTTTAACTTTATTTCTTTAAAAAATTCTAAAATAATTTTATTTAATACCTTAGCTTGTTCTCCCGTCTCTCTCCTTACTCCGGCTGCATCGGCCATAATAATAAAAGCTATAACTATAGCTAAAGCAAACAAGGGAGAATCCCAGCCTTCTTTTAAACCAATGGTGGTAGCCACGCACATAGAAAGGGCGGAATGAGTACTGGGCATCCCTCCTGCCCCAACAAATCTCCTAATATCCCATCTTTTTTCGGTAATATAAAAAAAAATTAGCTTTAAGCTCTGATTTAAGACCCAGGCAATAAAGGCAATTATTACAATTTTATTTCTAAAAATTAGAGATAAATCGATAATATTAATCTTTATCACTTCCTATTTTTCTATATTATTCATTTGGTTTTATGGTTTGATCCAATCTTCGTCTCTAAGCAAAGGCATACTGATATCTATATGTCCGGCTAAACTCTTCATCTCATTTCCCTCCACTAATATCTGAACACCTTTAATCGGGGGAATTTCAGTTAAAGTATTAACTATAGAATAAACGGTCATCAACTCACCACTACTTCCTCCGGGATGATTTTCAAATATTTCTTCAGATAGGTCTAAGTAGGCAATATCATCAGCAATATATACTTCATTGACTTGAGTTCCTTCAGGAATTGTAGGGTAAAGATCGGAACTTTCCGGACCTTTTATCAGCTCAATAACTGCCTGTCTGGCTAAAGAAGGGATTTGAGATATTTTTCTTTTTTCGGGAACTAAATACATCGCTTGAGAATCAGAAAAGTAAAGGTTCACCTCGACCATCTCTTCTATCGGCACAGGTTGAATTTCTTTTATTTCTTCTTTATAAGGAATTTCCTTGGTAACAATAGGCTTTTCTGTATATCTTTCCACTGTCTTTTATACCTATCTCCGAACCCACGAGACCGTAATAGATCACGTACGC
>NCRO01000645.1 GCA_002849045.2 Candidatus Sediminicultor secundus | reverse complement strand
GACAGGGGAATAGCTTTGGCAGCGGAAGGGGAAGCAGCAAAAAATTACGGCTTCTTATCCTTATTGCCCCCATTAGTGGCTATTACTTTATGTTTTTTAACTAAACGAGTATTAGCTTCCCTCTTTATTGGTGTATGGGTAGGAGCTAGTATCCTAATAGGGTGGAATCCAATTGGCGGTGTTACTAAAACTTTAGGCTATATAGTTGAAAATGCGGCTGATAGTTGGAATGCTACTATCTTACTGTTTGACTTTGTAGTCGGTGGGCTTATCGGGTTAATCTATCTTTCTGGTGGAGCACAAGCATTTGTAAAGAGTGTTACTAAAAAAGTAAAGACTGCTCGTGATGGACAAGTTGCCGCCTGGTTATTTGGATTGGTGATTTTCTTTGATGATTATACTAATACCGCTGTAGTAGGTAATGCCTTTAGGGCAGTATCTGATAAATTACGGATGTCTCGAGAGAAATTTTCTTATATTGTCGATTCTACCGCTGCTCCGGTAGCTTCTATAGCTCTGATTTCTACCTGGATTGGTTATGAGGTTGGACT
>NCRO01000644.1 GCA_002849045.2 Candidatus Sediminicultor secundus | reverse complement strand
ATGTTAAAAGAATCTAAAAAGGTGTTAAATCGCTTAGAAATCAGCATACCTTCTTTAAAAAATAAGATCATGATCCTTTCTGGAGGGCAGCGACAGGCTGTAGCTATATCCCGCTCTATTTACTGGAATGCGAAGTTATTGATTATGGATGAACCTACAGCAGCTTTAGGAGTAGCAGAGCGGGAAAAAGTATTAAATTTAGTGAAAACTTTGAGCTCTCATGGGGTTTCCGTCATTATTATCAGTCATCAGATGCATGATGTATTTTCAGTTGCCACAAGGCTGTTAGTCATGCGACGAGGTAAGAAAGTAGCCGAAAGGATTACGAAAAAGACTAATACTGATGAAGTAGTTGGTTTAATTGTAGGTTCATTACCCGGGGACTATATGGAAGTTAGTGAAGATAAAAAGTAAAAGAAAAATAAATATGTAGCAGTTAAGGAGCAATTGAAAGACCGGGTTTTAAAAAGTTATAACTCGGATGAAGTTTTAGGCTATAATTACTTGTGACTTTCCTCGGTAGCTCAACGGTGGAGCATCCGGCTGTTAACCGGAGGGTTGTAAG
>NCRO01000643.1 GCA_002849045.2 Candidatus Sediminicultor secundus | reverse complement strand
GCTAATAATCCACCTAATTCTTTTAATGGAGGATTTACTATTTTTTCTAAAAATTCAGTAGCTTTATTTAATAATTGTTTTGATACTTCTGTGATTATTTCTTCTTTCATTGTTGTATCCTTTCAAAATAATCATTTAATTAGCTAGCTTTAAATAACTTACCATTTATTTAAAAATTCACGGATAGCGTCTTCTGGTGATAAATTAAGATAAATTTCAGTAGTGGCTAATTTATCATGGCCTAAAAGGGATTGGAGAGCTCTGGTAGAAATGCCTTTTTTAATACAATTTACCGAAAAAGTATGCCTTAAAACATGCGGACTAACTGGTTTTGCGATTCCGGCTTTATCAGCCACAGTTTTTACTATTCTTTCGATTGTTCTTTTACTCATTCCGGTATTGTTATTTTCGGCAAAATGATATTCAATTAGCATTCTAACCCTGTCTGTCATAGGGATAATGCGTCTTTTTGTCTTTTTACCATAGGGACCACCTTTGCCGTAGATAACTAATCTTCTTTCCTGCCATTGAATATTTTCTTTTTTAAGGTCAGCGAATTCAGATAACCTAAGTCCTGTATCCAAAAGGGTCCAAACGACAAATTTTTCCCGGAACATATTACAGGAATTAGTCAGCTTGTCTACCTCGTCATTATTTAAGGGTTCTCTCTTGTACTGATAGGGCATAAATTTTCTCCTAAAGTTTCTTGGCTCTTTCTAATAATTTCTCTATTGCGTTTTCTTGATAAATTTTTATTGCATGGCACTATTTACTTTTTTAATCTTTCGATTTCGTACCTATCTTCACGCTTCCCAAATGCTACAGGTCCTCCCTCTAAAATATCAATACCGTAATGAGTAAAAGAACAATCGAAAGAATAGTAAAAACTGTGGCTGATAAAGCCGGAATCGCAAAACCAGTTAGTCCGCATGTTTTAAGGCATACTTTTTCGGTAAATTGTATTAAAAAAGGCATTTCTACCAGAGCTCTCCAATCCCTTTTAGGCCATGATAAATT
>NCRO01000642.1 GCA_002849045.2 Candidatus Sediminicultor secundus | reverse complement strand
AGATTGTGTATAAGAGACAGACTTATTACAGTCAACAGCTTCTCATAACGGCCTTCTTTTTGGAGAATTTCCAATACCGCTTAGAACCTATGATGCTATAGAATTTACACCTTTGGGCCTTGATTTTGTCAAACACTGCAGATTTCAAAAATAATTCACTAAAATTTAATACTATCAACTTGACACCCTATTTTTTTCAGCTAAACTATTGAAAAATAAATCTATATTTATAGGTGAAACAAGAAATGCAAACTTCAGATATTTTAAAAAAAATTAGTATTCCCAGGCACAAACTATATTATCTGGAGCAAAAAGGCTACATCAGGCCCAAAAAAATAACCAGAGGCGACCTAGAGATGAGAGAATATACCGATAAAGACTTTAACAAAATCCAGATAATATGGAGCTTTTTAAAGCAGGGTTTTAAGCATAAGGTTGCCTATCAAAAAGCAATTGAAAAGCTAAATAAATCTTAAGCCGGCTCTTTATTTAAAATCTAAAAAAGGTTAATATAAAATATAATCATGAATAAGTTAAATACCCAGAAATTTAAAAAGCCTAAAGTTATCGCCACTTTAGCAGGTTTAACCTT
>NCRO01000641.1 GCA_002849045.2 Candidatus Sediminicultor secundus | reverse complement strand
GTCGGAACGAATTACCTTAGTTTAAAAAATTTACAAAATATTTTGGTAGCCTCGACAACTGTGCTTTTATTAGCCACCGGAGAAACTTTTGTTATTATTACCGGGGGTATTGACTTATCTATTGGATTTATGGTTGGGTTTAGCTCGGTAGTAAGCGCAAAAGTAATGGTTGATTTATGGACAGCAGGATTTTCTCAACCCTTGGCGATAACCATAGGTATATTAACCGCCCTTTTGTTAGGACTAATTCCTGGATTTATCAATGGTTTTTTAGTGGCAAAACTAAGAGTACCTCCCTTTATTGCAACTTTTGGTATGTATGGTATTGCCTACGGGTTTGCCGAGATTATCTGTAATAACGTACCTATTCATAAATTACCTACTTCTTTAGGGTCACTAGGTCATGGTTATTTGTTTTACTGGTTACCAGGAAAGCTTTTTAGTTTTCTGAGTAGGCCAGAAAACCTGAGCAGAGAAGAATTAAAACATTTAGTATCGATTATTCCTAATGTAACAGTCATTGCTTTTATTTTTATCGGTATTTTTGCTTTTATTCTGGCTAAAACTAAATTTGGCCAGCACACCTACGCCATTGGTGGAAATATTAATGCGGCAGAAAGAGCAGGAGTTAATGTAAAAGTCCACTTAATTAAGGTTTATATGATATCTTCATTTTTTGCTTCTCTTGCTGGAGTTACGTATGTATTACAATTTATTACCGGCAGGGCTCCTGCAGGTAGTGCCCGTTTATTGGATGCCGTGGTGGCGGTGATTATTGGTGGAGCCAGTTTAAGTGGTGGTAAAGGTACAATAATGGGCACAGTTATTGGTGCTCTAATTATTGGTGTATTAGAGATAGGTTTGGTAAACTTGAGTATTCCTACTTATAATTTGCATATAGCTGTTGGTTGTATACTTATCTTTGCTGTATTAGTCGATCAGTTTTCACCTGAATTAATGCATAAAGAAGAGGAAATTAGATAAGGAGGATATGATGGAACCTTTATTAGAAGTAAAGAACATTACCAAGCGGTTTGGTGGTTTAACGGCAGTTGATAATTTCGATATGCAAATTTGTCCTGGGGAAGTTGTTGGTATTTTAGGTGATAACGGAGCAGGCAAATCAACTTTAATTAAAGTAATCTCTGGTGTATATCATGCCGAGGTAGGTCAGATATTTTTTGAAGGCCGCAGGATAAAAATCAGTAATCCTTGGGAAGCATTGAAAATCGGGATAGAAACTATCTATCAGGATTTAGCTTTGGCTGAAAATATGGACGTTTATTCTAATATTTTTTTAGGTCGAGAAAAATTAAAGAAATTTTTAGGCCTCATTGATGTGTTGGACCATGATTATATGTTAAAAGAATCTAAAAAGGTGTTAAATCGCTTAGAAATCAGCATACCTTCTTTAAAAAATAAGATCATGATCCTTTCTGGAG
>NCRO01000640.1 GCA_002849045.2 Candidatus Sediminicultor secundus | reverse complement strand
TATTAGGAGTCATAGAAGAACTTTCGGGAACTTACAGGTAAAAAATTTACTGCATAATCAATTGATAGTTAAAATTGATTAATGGTAAGACTGATTCTTAGGGGGTAGAATAAAAATCTACCCCCTAAGAATATTTTGAAGAAAGATTAGAATTAAGGAGATAAATGAAGAAGCCTGGCTTAAGTCTTATCTTAGATTATAATATAAATACGCCAATTGTATTTGTAGCGATAGTTTTATTCTTTATTATTTTTACACCAAATCATCTTTTTATAGATCTTAGAAATTTAGCCTCTATGGGTAAACTAATACCGGATTTAGGGATAGTAGCTTTAGGGGTAGGAATGCTGATGATTTGCGGTGAATTCGATCTCTCGATTACTTCACTTATACCGTTATGCTCTTATTTTTTTGCTACATTTTTAATGAAAGGAATAAATCCAGCTTTAGCATTAATTATTTTACTACCGGTAGGAGCTGCTCTAGGATTCATTAACGGTACAATTGTGGTCAAAACAGGATTGCCCTCTTTTATTATTACCCTAAGCACTATGATGTTTTGGCGGGGTGCCGTTTTTATCCTGTCTCGTATGTCTCCAATTAGTACCACCAAATATATTAAGCCCTATCCCTATTTTGAAAAAATGTTAACTGGCACTATTGGCAGGTTTCCTCTACAGGTAATATGGTTTGTAGGGATTGCAATTGTTTTTGGGATTTTACTTCATTTTACTAAATTTGGTAATTGGGTATTTGCTACAGGCAGTAGTAAAGGGGCTGCAAGAGCCATGGGAATAAATACTAACATGGTAAAAACTATCTGTTATATGATAATAGGAGTTTTATGTGCGTTCGTAGGTACACTACAAGCTGTGAGATTGGGTTCTTTTTTTGCTACACAAGGTGTCGGATTTGAACTAAAAACCATTGCTGCTGCAGTTGTAGG
>NCRO01000639.1 GCA_002849045.2 Candidatus Sediminicultor secundus | reverse complement strand
TTCTCTAAGTTTTCACAACCCTTAGCTACCAATGTCTTTGATCTTCGAGAAAGATTAGGCAGGATGACCGTAGCTTATACCACTGATGGCAATCCCGTAACCGCCGAAGATCTAAAAGCTGCCGGAGCCATGACTGTCCTTTTAAAAGATGCTCTAAAACCTAACCTCATCCAAACCTTGGAACACGGTCCCTGTCTAATGCACTGTGGTCCTTTTGCCAATATCGCCCATGGCAATAATTCAGTTTTAGCTGATCTGATTGCTACTAAATTAGGTGACTATATAGTGACCGAATCCGGTTTTGGAGCGGATATGGGTTTTGAGAAGATGTGTAACATAAAATGCCGTACCAGCGGATTGAAAGTAGATTCAGCAGTAGTAGTATGTACTATTAGAGCATTAAAGATGCACGGCGGTGCCATAAAAGTAGTTGCCGGAAAACCATTGGACCAAGAAACACTAGGCCGGGAAAATTTAGAAGCAGTAGCCAAGGGTTGTGAAAACTTAGAGAA
>NCRO01000638.1 GCA_002849045.2 Candidatus Sediminicultor secundus | reverse complement strand
GAATGTATGGTTATACTGGAACTTATAAAGGGAAAAGAATTTCTGTCCAGGGCACAGGTATGGGGATACCCTCTATATCAATATATTTAAATGAACTTATTACAAGTTATAAAGCTAAAAATTTAATCCGAATCGGAAGCTGTGGCTCTATGCAGGCTGATATAAAAATAAGAGATGTTATTTTAGCTATGAGTGCCTCGACGAATTCGCATATTAACAAGATACGTTTTAATGGCATGGACTATGCTCCGACCGCAGATTTTAACCTTTTAAAAAAGGCTTATGAGATTGCCTTAGAGAAAAACATCTCGGTAAAAATAGGAAGTGTTTTGACTTCCGATACTTTTTATCAAGATGACCCTAATTCCTGGAAGCACTGGGCGAATTATGGAATATTAGCCGTGGAGATGGAGACAGCTGCCTTATACACTCTGGCAGCAAAGTTTAAGGTCAATGCCCTTTCGATTTTAACTGTTTCCGATAGTTTAGTAACCAGAGAAGAGACTACTTCAGAAGAACGGCAGAAGACCTTTAACCAGATGGTAGAGGTTGCCCTGGAATTAACAGAATAGCTAAAATCCAATCTAAAATTTTTTATTATAATATTTATAATAATGGAGGATGAAAAAATCAAAATAACCGTTCTGGTAGACAATAACACTATAGACCGCTACTTGGGAGAACCGGGAGTATCCTACCTTATTCAGGATGACGGGCGTAAAATATTATTTGATGTAGGATATTCAGATGTTTTTATTAAAAATGCCCAGAAAATGAATATTCATTTCCGGGATTTAGATTACCTGGTCCTTTCTCATGGACACCTCGACCATACCTGGGGATTAACTTCTTTAATAAAATATTATACAGAAGCCTCGATAGAAAAAATAGATTATAATAAACTAACTGTAGTTACTCATCCCTCTTCCTTTTTAACTAAAGTTGATTCTTTCTATAAAGACAAGAATCTCAAGCAGATAGGTTCTATAATTTCCCAGGAAGAGTTAAGTAAACATTTTAAAATGAAATTAAGTAAAGAACCGCTATGGTTAACTGATAAATTGGTATTTCTGGGAGAAATAGAAAGAAAGAATAATTTTGAAGCAAAAAAGCCAATCGGAAAAGTAATAAAAGATGATTTTGAAGAGGATGATTATTCAATAGATGATTCTGCTTTAGCTTATCGATCTTCAAAAGGTTTGGTGATTATTACCGGCTGTTCTCATTCAGGGATTTGTAATATCGTAGAGTATGCTAAGAAGATTTGTAGGGATGATAGGATAATGGATATAGTCGGAGGATTTCATTTACTAAATCCTAAAAAGGAGCAATTGCAGGGGACATTAGAATTTATGAAAAAACTAAAGCCTAAGGAAGTGCATGCCTGCCACTGCACTGATTTGAAATCCAAGATCGCCTTATTTAAAGTAGCGAACCTTAAAGAAGTAGGTGTAGGCCAAACTTTTGAGTATAAATAGATAGCTAAGATTAAAAGCAAATGTAATAAAAGTAGAAGATAAAAAAGATTTAAATTTATCTTTCTTGAGGTATTTCATGGATAGAAATTTACAACAGCGATTCTGGGAAATAGATTTCCTGCGGGGAATTGCCATAATTATGATGGTGTTCTACCATTTACTTTATAATCTGCACTATTTTGCTCATGTTAATATCAATGTATATTCTGGTTTCTGGATGTATTTTGCGCGAACAACTGCTACGATATTTATTTTTTTAGTCGGGGTATCACTTAGTGTCAGTTCCAGTATAACCATACATTC
>NCRO01000637.1 GCA_002849045.2 Candidatus Sediminicultor secundus | reverse complement strand
GTGCTGCTAAGTTGAGATTTGCCTTTATGCCTGGGATTGCTGATCCTTTCTACTTTACTATGGAAAAAGGTGCTAAAGCAAAAGCGGAAGAACTGGGTGTAGAATTGCTTATTGGAGAATACCCTAAGGCTTGGGGACCAGAATATCAGGTACCAATATTAAAAGCTTTGGTCGCAAGAGGGGATATTGATTTACTCTTTACTGCTCCTACTTCCACAGAAGCCTTAATCCCTGTTCTGAAAGAAATTTACGATAGTGGTATTCCAGTTATTACAGTTGATACCTATCTTGGTGATGGAGATTATAGTAAACCGAGTAATTATAATTTCCCTCTTTCTTATATTGGGACAGATAATTTCTTAGGCGGTCAGGTAGTTGCCGGTCAATTAGCGCTCCTGCTGGGTGGAAAAGGAAAAGTATTTTTAGAAAATACTAACCCAGATACATCAAGTGTAATGAATAGAGAACTGGGTTTCCGGGCGGGAATAGAGATATTCCCTGACATGGAGTTAGTCGGAGTGGAATATTGCCTTGATCTCCAGGAAACGGCTGCTACCCAAGTCAGTGCGGCTTTACTAAAGAATCCTGATTTAGGAGGAGTATTTGGGGTCAATGTGTTTAGTGCTCAAGGTGCTTATCAGGCTGTGGTTAGTGCTGGATTAGAAGGTGCGGTTAAAATTGTAACTTGGGATGCGACGGAAACCCTAATCGAAGCCTTAAAAAGAGGTGAGGTGGATTTAATTTTAGCCCAGATGCCTGCAGAGATGGGAGCTTTATGTGTAGAGTGGGGTGTCAAACATCTTACCGAAGGAGCAGAGCTTCCTAAGAAAGTAATCCCAGGTTTCTTTATTTTCACCCAAGAGAATGTTAACGACCCAGAAGCACAGAAGTATATTTACAAATAATTTTTTAAAGATTGAAGGTTTTTAGATTTAACATATACGGCAGGGGGTAAAATACTCCCTGTCGTATATTCTATCTTATATAAAAGGAAATTTTTATGGCTAAGTCAAATAATGATTTTTTTATCGATTTTGAAAAACTTAGCAGAAATAGAACGATACTCTTAGTGGGTAGAAATTGGGCATTCATTTTTCTTACATTCATGTTAATTTTGTTCAGTTTTTTAGGAAAATATTTTTTTAGTCTGAGAAATTTTAATAATATTATTTTAGGAGTGAGTTCTCTGCTTTTATTGGCAAGTGGAGAGACTTTTGTGATTATTAGTGGAGGTATTGACCTTTCCATCGGTTATAAATTGTAACACATACATAACTCCAGCAAGAGAAGCAAAAAATGAAGATATCATATAAACCTTAATTAAATGGACTTTTACATTAACTCCTGCTCTTTCTGCCGCATTAATATTTCCACCAATGGCATAGGTGTGCTGGCCAAATTTAGTTTTAGCCAGAATAAAAGCAAAAATACCAATAAAAATAAAAGCAATGACTGTTACATTAGGAATAATCGATACTAAATGTTTTAATTCTTCTCTGCTCAGGTTTTCTGGCCTACCTAAAAAACTAAGAATCTTTCCTGGTAACCAGTAAAACAAATAACCATGACCTAGTGACCCTAAAGAAGTAGGTAATTTATGAACAGGTACGTTATTACAGATAATCTCGGCAAACCCATAAGCAATACCATACATACCAAAAGTTGCAATAAAGGGAGGTACTCTTAATTTTGCCACTAAAAAACCATTAATAAATCCAGGAATTAGTCCTAAGGAAAGGGCAGTTAATATACCTATGGTTATCGCCAAGGGTTGAGAAAATCCTGCTGTCCATAAATCAACCATTACTTTTGCGCTTACTACCGAGCTAAACCCAACCATAAATCCAATAGATAAGTCAATACCCCCGGTAATAATAACAAAAGTTTCTCCGGTGGCTAATAAAAGCACAGTTGTCGAGGCTACCAAAATATTTTGTAAATTTTTTAAACTAAGGTAATTCGTTCCGACAATACCAAAAAATACGATTTCCCCAACTAGAAATATTAAGATCCACCTTCTGAGTATATTAATTCCTATTTCTCTTGTTTTATTATAATTAATCATTCTCTATGCACCAACTCCGGAAAGAACTGATCAATCAAAATGGCAAAAATTAAGATACAACCGGTGGCAATATATCGATAAAAAATAGGTAACCCCATCATCATCAAGCCATTATTTAAGGTCCCAATTAATAATACACCGATGAGAGTACCCCAGATCGTTCCTTTACCACCTGTAAGACTTGCTCCGCCTATAACTACCGCTGCAATTGCAAAAAGTTCATAGCTGGAAGTATATTGGGTATGCACACCCATATTCAATTTAAAAACTAATAATACGCCAGCTGCTGCTGCAAAAAAAGAAGAAATAATATAAATTTTAATCAAATGTAAGGGAACATTAATACCTGCTCTTATTGCCGCATCAACCTTTCCACCAATAGCATAAGTATGCTGTCCAAACCTGGTGCGGGATAGAATAAAAGCAAATATAATCAGAATAAAGGTTATTAATAAAATAGGTATAGGAATAACTTTTACCAAATTTAATATATCTTCCCTTTCGGTCAGTTCAGGCTTTATCAAAAAGGAAAAGCCTTTCTTGGGAGAAAAATAAGCCAGGTAGGCATTACCAACGTCTCGTACCTGCAAAGGTAAAAAACCAACGGGGAATCCTTCGCAAAGCCGCCAGGCTAAACCATTGGCAATTCCCCACATACCTAAAGTTGCAATAAAAGGAGGTACTCTTAATTTGGCTACAAAAAAACCATTAATAAACCCAGGAATAAGACCTAATAAAAGTCCGATAAGTGAACCTGTCATCATGGAAATAATTGGAGAGTAACCAGCGGCATTTAAATCTCGCATAATAATAGAAGAGCTGATGCAGACAAAACCCATAACAAAACCGATGGAAAGGTCAATACCTCCACTAATAATCACAAAAGTCTCTCCACTTGCCAATAAAAGCAGAGAACTCACTCCTAAAATAATATTATTAAAATTTCTCAGACTAAAAAAATATTTTCCTAAAAAACTGAACAAAATTAACATGAATGTAAGAAAAATGAATGCCCAATTTCTACCCACTAAGAGTATCGTTCTATTTCTGCTAAGTTTTTCAAAATCGATAAAAAAATCATTATTTGACTTAGCCATAAAAATTTCCTTTTATAAGATAGAATATACGACAGGGAGCATTTTACCCCCTGCCGTATATGTTAAATCTAAAAACTTTCAATCTCTAAAAAATTATTTGTAAATGTACTGTTGAGCTTCTGCGTCGTTAACATTCTCTGGGGTGAAAACAAAGAAACCCGGAATTACTTTCCTGGGAATTTCTGCTCCTTCGGTAAGATGTTTAACACCCCACTCTACGCATAAAGCTCCCATCTCTGCAGGCATCTGGGCTAAAATTAAATCCACCTCACCTCTTTTTAAGGCTTCGATTAGGGTTTCCGTCGCATCCCAGGTTGCAATTTTAACCGCACCTTCTAATCCAGCAGTAACCACAGCCTGATGAGCCCCTTGAGCACTAAACACATTGACACCAAATACTCCTTCTAAATCAGGATCCTTCTGTAAAGCAGCACTGACTTGGGTAGCAGCCGTTTCCTGAGAATCAAGGCAATATTCTACTCCAACAAGCTCCATATCGGGGAATATTTTTATTCCAGCTCGGAAACCCAATTCTCTACCCATTACACTGGATACATCTGGGTTAGTATTTTCTAAAAATACTTTTCCTTTTCCACCCAGCAGGAGAGCTAATTGACCGGCAACTACCTGACCACCCAAAAAGTTATCTGTCCCGATAAAGGCAAGAGGGAAATTATAATTACTGGGTTTAGTATAATCTCCATCACCAAGATAGGTATCAACTGTAATAACTGGAATACCACTATCGTGAATTTCTTTCAGAACAGGGATTAAGGCTTCTGTGGAAGTAGGAGCAGTAAAGAGTAAATCAATATCCCCTCTTGCGACCAAAGCTTTTAATATGGGTACCTGATATTCAGGACCCCAAGCCTTAGGGTATTCTCCAACAAGTAATTCTACACCCAGTTCTTCCGCTTTTGCTTTAGCACCTTTTTCCATAGTAAAGTAGAAAGGATCAGCAATCCCAGGCATAAAGGCAAATCTCAACTTAGCAGCACATACCATAGATACGAAAGACAAAACTAAACAGATTAACAGTAAAGTAATTATAAGCTTTTTCATTTTTTTCTCCTTAATTAATAATAAATTTACTTCTTTACAGTATAGCTTCAAAAACGTTTTTGAAAAACAAGATAGTAAATTACTGTTTTTTATCCTTTGTTTTCACCCCCTTAATTTTTTTAATCTCTACTCGATGTGAAATTACCTCGCTTAGCTTTTCCTTGCTTTGTCTGTATATAATATATAAGAAATTTTCTTAAAACTATAAATTCTCCTAACTGATAAGCCGTTTTAAATTTCTGTACTCTTTTTTTTCTAACCATTGGATCATCGCATAAATTCCTGCTCCACTTTGTACCGCTTTTGATGAGATACTGGAGAATCGAATATTCACTGCTTGTTCTCCAAATAAATAATGAGATATAATTTCCCTAATAGGTCGAATTAAAGGTTCTCCCAATACGGCCATTTCTCCTCCAATAAATACAGTCTGAGGTCCAATCATATGAATAGCATTCACAATAGCAGAACCTACCCAGGTTGCTAAATTTTTTACGATCGAGTTAGCAACCTGATTATCTTGTTGAAGTAATTCAGCTATTTCTTTTAAACTTTTTACCCGCAAGCCTTGAGAATTGGCCAAATGCAGTAAGACATCTACCCCGGCAATATCCTCCAAGTACTTAAATTGTCCTTGCTCGTAACATAGAAAATGTCCGATTTCTCCCACAAAATCATAAGTACCCTGATAAAGTTCATCATTAATAATAACTCCAGCCCCTATGCCTTCATTTAAAAGTATATAGATAAAATTATGTATATTTCTTCCACTTCCCAGCCACTTCTCTGCTAAAGCACAGACATTGGCATCATTTTCTATCCAGACGGGAATTCCGTATTCCTTTTGCACAATACTTCCCAAAGGTACATCTTTCCATCCTTTAAATTTTGGTGGTTGTTTTACTATCCCAGCCTGGGCATCCAAAGGTCCTGGTATACCAATACCGATTGCTCCAACATCAATTTCCTTTCTTTTCGCATATTTCATTATTGTATTAATATTAGAAAATAAACTATCAATAACTCCTTCTGGACCGCATTTGTTATAATCTTTTCCTCTCTTGTGAGTAATAATATTCATTCGTGCATCCATTAGTAGTGTTTCTAGTCTTTCTCTACTAATATGCACACCTATTGTATATACAGCATCTGTTCTAATATG
>NCRO01000636.1 GCA_002849045.2 Candidatus Sediminicultor secundus | reverse complement strand
GGAAAAAGGAAATTCCTATAAAAAACTAAAAAAAGAGAAAGGCACCTTATTCTTTGGTTGACCTTTCTCTTTTCAAAGATATAAAAAAAATTATCTTTTAGAAAATTGGAATCTGGCCCGAGCGCCTTTTTGACCATATTTTTTTCTTTCTTTCATCCTTGCATCCCGAGTTAATAAACCTTCTTTTTTTAAGATTAAGCGCAAAGTAGGATCATATTGAAGAAGGGCTCTAGCAATTCCATGTTGTATCGCCCCTGCTTGGCCAGTAATGCCCCCTCCTTCTACTTTAGCAAAAACATCTAATTCATTCTTTTTATTTACTAATTCTAAAGGTTTTTCTACTACGTTCAATAAAGATTCTCGTCCAAAATAATTATCTAGTGTTCTTTTGTTAATTTTTATACTACCTTTGCCAGGGACTAACCAAACTCTGGCAATTGAGGATTTTCTTCTTCCAGTACCATAACTTTTTGTCTGTGACAAGTGTTTAACCTCCTTCTTCGTGCTTAGTTAATATTTTCTAATTTTTGAGCCTGATGAGGGTGTTCATTCCCTTTGTAAATCTTTAATTTTTTAATCATTGCTCTACCTAATTTAGTATGAGGGATCATACCTTGAACTGCTTTTTTCACCACTAATTCTGGTT
>NCRO01000063.1 GCA_002849045.2 Candidatus Sediminicultor secundus | reverse complement strand
TTTATACAGAAGAGATTTTACTATAAATGCCATGGCTATCCAGTTAAATCAAAAACATTTTGGAAAATTAATCGACTTTTTTAAATCGAGAAATCTTATGAAAATATTAGGAATAATTACTGAATACAATCCTTTTCACAATGGCCATCTTTACCATCTTTTTAAAGCAAAAGAAATAACCGGGGCAGATTATGTAGTAGCAGTTATGAGTGGGAATTTCCTGCAGAGAGGGGAGCCGGCAATTATAAATAAATGGGCCCGAACAAAGATGGCCCTAAATGCCGGTGTTGATCTGATAATTGAGCTTCCTTTTGTTTTTTCTACTCAGGATGCAAACGGTTTTGCCTTCGGAGCAGTCAAATTACTTGATTCGCTTCAGATTATAGATTATCAATGTTTTGGCTGCGAAACTAATAATCTTGATACCCTTTACTCTATAAGCAATTTTTTACATATTGAACCACAGGAATATAAAGAACTGATAGTATATAATTGTAAAAGCGGATACGAATTTCCAAAAGTAAGGAGCCAGACCGTATGTGATTATCATAGGATATTCGGAATAGACGGTTTAGAAAAAATATCATCTTTAGAGTTAAGTAAATTATTAAAATATCCCAATAATATTTTAGCTTTAGAATATATAAAACATCTATTAAATTTAAAGAGCAAGATCAAGCCTGTAGCCATAAAAAGAATGGGAGCAAGCTATCATCAAAAAAATATTAAAGGTAAAATTTCCAGTGCTACCTCTATTAGAAATGAAATACTAAATAACTTAAACTCCCCTAAAACCGACCCTTTTATGCTAAATGATAAAATAAAATCAACCATTCCTCCGTCAGGATTTCCTGTATTAGAGAGGGAATTAAGGGAAGGCAGAGGCCCTATCACCCTCGACTCTTACCAGCAATACATTCTTGCTACACTGAGAAGGATGTCATTGGAAGATATTTCTCGTATTCAGGGAGTAACCGAGGGATTGGAAAATAGAATAAAGAAAGCATCTTTAAAATCTTATAACGTTGAGCAATTAATTAATTCAATTAAAACCAGGAGATACACCCGTACTAAAATTCAACGGATAATCCTGCACCTAATGATGAACCTCTCAAAAAAAGATGTAAAAATATTTAATAGATGTGGGCCTTTATATGCAAGGATTTTGGGATTCTCCAAAAAAGGTAAAACTCTATTAAGAACTATTAAAAAGAATTCTTCTACGCCTTTAATCAGTAAACTATCAAATTATTTAAGACAAACAATTTCTGAGGAAAATAATAATGTTCGAAATAGATTAATAAAGATGCTTGATTATGACATTCTTGCTACTGATATATATGTTCTTGGTAATAAAAAAGCAGAAGATAGGGTGGCTCGGCTTGATTTTACGCACAAAATAGTGATTAAAAAAGACTAAACTAGTCGTTAGTGAATAAAACTAGCATAGAGCGTACAGCGTTTAGCGTATAGTTATAGCGAAAAACGAAAAGTGCAAAGCGAAAAGCCATAGCTCAAAATTTAAAATTAAATATATATCTCGATTCATTGATTAGTTACTTAGTTAATTGATTAATAAATTATTAGAATTGTACTATCTAACTAGTTTATCTTGTATGTTGTATTTCAAGCTAACGACTAACGACTATTCACTAACGACTAGTTAAGAGTTTTGAATTATGGTTTTTCGCTTTTCGTTTTAATCTTTTAGCTGTATATGATAACTGAAAACTTGCGTTTAAAACTAACGACTAACGACTATTTACTAACGACTAATTAGGGATTAGGAAAAAGGAAATTCCTATACAGTTAAATCATTTCCCATCATTTATAATAATTTTTCATTTTTATAATTTTATTAATTTCATTATTATATCATCAAAATCATCAACCGGAATGATTCTAATACCATGACCGAATTTAAGAGCTTCTAAGTAATTTTTTTGAGGCACTAAAAATACGTCAGCTTTCTGTTTTTTTGCAGATATTATTTTTTGTTTAATCCCATCTACTTCGGTTATTCTCCCATCAATACTTAAATTACCGGAGCCGGCGATCAACAAATTACCGCTTAGATCATTTTCAGTTAATTGATTCAATACTTCTAAGGCAATCATCAGACCAGCAGAAGGTCCCTTTATTTTTTCTAAATTTATTTCTATTTTTAAAGGGAACCTGCATTGAAGATCTTTAGTATCAGCATAGACACCTATCCCTATTCTTTCTGTTTCATCATCAGTACCAGGAAGTTCGATGAGAGGAATTGATGTTGAATAAGAACCATTATCCCTTAAAAAGGTAATTCTAATAATTTGACTTGAATTATAACCTCTTACAATTTCTGATAAATCTTCCAGAGTATAAACCGGTTGCTTATCTATTTTTATAATCACATCGCCAGGTAATAATTTATCTCTCGCCGGACTGTTATCCAATATTCCGTTAATCAATATTCCTCTTCCTGATATTTCCGGAGAATATCCTGCCTTCCTTAGAGCTACAACTTTGGAAATCATCTGGCTTTCCTGCATTAATTTTTCCATTATATTAATATAATCTTTTTGTTCCATATTCAATAATATTCCATCATCTCTATTTTTTAAATCGATATTAGGATCAAAAAAACCATAAATATATAATAATATATTTGCTTTTATTATAGCGGTTGAAGTGAGGAGAAATTGGCCTTTAGCGTCTTTTTCGCCGTTTTCTACCGTAATATTTTCACTAAGATTGATGGCCTGCCCCGGAATTACCAGGAAATAGGGAGTTGGGATTAGATTAAGTAAGATTAGAACTGTGATTATAACAATTAAAAAATATCTTTTAAAATAGTACATTGTTTCTCTTTATTATACAGATAGATTTTTACTCCAATTTAATAATAAATATTTTCATTAAAAAATATGGCTAAACCCTGTTAAGCGATGTCTACTTAACAGGGTAAGCTGATTTGTTAAGCTTTTTTATTAAGAAATAATGTCTTTAAATTTTTCTCTACAATTTCCGGAACTAACTGGGATATGTTACCATTTAAACTCGCTATTTCTTTAACTATACTGGAATTTAAGTAGGAATACTTAGAGCAAGTAACCATGAAAATTGTTTCAATTTCCGGAGCAAGTCTTTTATTCATTAAAGCCAATTGTGATTCATGTTCAAAATCAGAGATGGCTCTCATCCCTCTGATTATAATATTTGCTTTATTTTTTCTCACAAAATCAGTTAATAAACCGGAAAATGACAGCACTTTAACATTTTCCAAATCCTTGGTGGCCTCTTTTATCATATCTGTTCTTTCTTGGGCTGAAAACAAAGTTGACTTTTTAGAATCGATTGCTACTGTTACTATTAATTTATCAAAGATTTTTGTGGTTCTTTCAATAATATTTAGGTGGCCATTAGTCACCGGATCAAAACTTCCTGGATAAACGGCAATTTTCATTTTTCCCTCCTTTATTAGTGAATAGCGAATAGTTGTTAGTATATAGTATCGAGTATTAGTTACCCTGTTTACCTGTTGGTCAGTTAAATTAGTCGTTAGTGAATAGTAAATAGTCGTTAGTATTATAAATACAAGATGCAAGATACAAATTAATCTGGTTATCAGGCTAACCATCTTAACGAGATACGATTCACGAGATAAGAGATACGCTTTTATTCCGGATAACTGGTAAACTGGCTAACCATCTTTATTAAATAATATACTATTATATACTCGATACTATCTTATATTTTGACTTCTTCTTATTTACGATATCCGATACAGAGATTGCCACGTTCCCTGCGGTCACTCGCAATGACATTTCTGTTTTTTCATTCTATAACTTCTGAATTCTGACTCCTGACTTCTTTATTTTGTTTTCTTAACTAACTAACCAGGTAACCAACTAACTAGCTAACTAATTAGATATTAACATAATCGTAAAAAGATAGATAGCATTCTCCGTATCTTCTTTGATTAAACAATCTCAAATTATTTAAATTTTCCATAACTTTTTCTTTTTTGTAGTGTTGGGCAATTACCAAACCATTCTTTCTCAATATAGATAATTTCGCTATTTCTAATAAAGATATGTTTACCAATCCCTTGTTGTATGGGGGGTCAAGAAAAATATAATCCAATAGATAATTTTTTTTGGCTAATAATTCTAAACCAGACAAAAAATCTATTTTGTAAACTACAACATTTTGGATGTTTCCTGTTTTTTTCAAATTTTTTTTTATAGTTTTTATGCATTTTAACTCTTTTTCGATAAATATTACATTTTTTGCCCCCCTGCTTAAGGCTTCAATTCCTACTGCACCGGTACCTGCAAATAGATCCAAAAAACAGGTTTCCTTGACAGATGTCCCCAAAATATCAAATAACGCTTCCCTTACCTTTTCAGAAGTAGGGCGAACAGATAAATCCTTGGGCGATTTTAATATATTACCTTTGTTTTTCCCAGCAACAATTCTCATTATTTTACCCTTCTGATTAGTCGTTTGTGAATAAACCTAGCGTAGAGCGTATAGTTTTGAATTAATAATATTTTTCCTAATTAAGTTAAAAACTTTAAGTGAAAAGCGCAAAACCATAATTCAAAACTCTTAACTAGTCGTTAGTGAATAGTCGTTAGTCGTTAGCTTGAAATACAACATACAAGATAAACTAGTTAAATAGTACAATTCTAATAATTTATTAATCAATTAACTAAATAATTAAATGGTATAGAAATTTCCTTTTTTCATAATCCCTGTTTTAATAGACACTCGCTTAGCACGGCAAGCAAAAGGCATTAAAACAGAGAGGACACAATTCATTGCACCCCTACAAAAGAAAAGTAGAGGCACTGCGTGCCGTGTCTTCTTGTACTAACGACTATTCACTATTCACTAACGACTAATTTATCAACGAATCGAGATATATATTTAATTTTAAATTTTGAGCTATGGTTTTGCGTTTTGCGCTATACGCTTTTATTTACTATATACTATATACTTCTTTGCTCCACGCTCCACGCTAAACGCTATACGCTAGTTTGCACGAGAGACAAATTAGATTTCTGTGAAGTCTTCTTCTCTCTATCTTTTTTTCTTTACTAAATACTATATACTAATCATGCTATACGCTATTTTTTTATTATAAACTTTAAATTATTACTTGCCAAGACTTTATATAATATGATAAAATGTCTACTGTTAAACATTTTTTACATTTTACAGGAGGAAATATATAATGCCAAAATGTGATGTTTGTGGTAAAGGTCCACAATTTGGAAATAAAATAAGCCATTCACATAGAGTTACTAAAAGAATGTGGCATCCCAATATTCAAAAAATAAAAGTAAATGTTGATAATACCGTAAAAAGAATTAATGTCTGCACAAAATGCTTAAAAGCCGGCAAAGTAAATAAAAGTTCTTAACCGTACCATTCTTTAAGTTTATCAATAACTTCATTAGTTACCCAATCAGGAGTAGAGGCACCACTGGTAATTCCAACTTTATCTTCAGGATGGAACCATTTATATTTTATTTGGTTTTTTGTTTCAATATGATAAGTCTTTAGTCCCTGATTCTTACCTATTTCGGCTAATCGAGTTGTATTAGCGCTTTCCTTCCCTCCGATTACCAGCATCACATCTACTTTTTTTGCCAACTCAAGAGCGCTTTTTTGTCTTTCCGTAGTAGATTTACATATAGTATTAAATATCCTTAATTCCTCAGCTTTGTTTAATAGGGCAGACGACAATTTATAAAAATCATAAATATTTTTGGTAGTTTGAGATATAAAACATATTTTTCCCTTTGTAGTTATCTTCTCTACTTCAGAAATTGAATTTATCACTAAAGCATTGTTTTGAACCGTATCCAATAAACTTAGTATTTCAGGATGCTTTTTGTCTCCATAGATAACTATAAAATAGTTTTTTTCTTTTAAACTTTTAGCTATCTTTTGTACTTTTTTAACATATGGACAGGTAGTGTCAACTACCGATAATTTTTTTCGGTAAGCCTGTTTGAGCATTGTAGGAGAAATACCGTGCGCTCTGGTTATAACCGTGCTTTTTTCCGGAACTTCGTCTAAATTATCTGCTATCTTTATTCCCTCTTTTGTAAAATACTCTATAATTTGAGGATTATTTATTATTGAACCCAGCATATACAGATTATTTCTTCTTGCTTTTAAGGCATTTTTGGCTAAGTTTACAGATTTTTTAACTCCAAAACAAAATCCCATTTTTTTAGATAATATTATTTTCAATTTGTTTTTTCCCTGCATTCTCTATATTTTTTTATTATCTTTAAAATTTTATCTTTAACTTCCTCAATGCTTTTTTCTGTAGAATCTATAAGAATAGCATCTTTTGCCTTGATCAAAGGGGCATATTTTCTCTTACTGTCAATTTTATCCCTCTGTATTATCTGTTTTTTAACTTTTTCGTAATCTATACTATAACCTTTATTCATTAGTTCTTTATGCCTTCTTTTAATTCTTTCCTCCTCAGAAGCAGTAAAATAGAATTTTATATCTGCTTGAGGTAAAATTACCGACCCTATATCTCTACCTTCCATTACAATATCCCCTTTTTCAGCTAATATTCTCTGCAGATAAATTAATTGTTTTCTAATTTTGGGCAGCCTGGCTATCTGAGAAACATTTTGGTCAATCCTGGGATTGCGTATTTCCTCAGCTACATCTTCTCCGTCAACAAAGATGTGATAATAATCATTTAGGCTCTTACAATTTGCTTTCTCAATAGTTATATATGTATTTGAAACCATGTTGGAAATCACATTTTCATCATTTATATCAATATTATTTTTTAAAACCTTCCAGGTTATTGCTCTGTAAATCGCTCCTGTATCAATATATAAAAAACCTAATTCCCGGGCAATTAATTTACCTATAGTGCTTTTGCCCACAGCAGCAGGTCCATCTATTGCGATTATTAAACCATCTTTTTTCATTAATTTATCAATTCTCCAATTAAATTAGTCGTTAGTGAATAGTGAATAGTCGTTAGTAATAAATGCAGGTTTTCAGTTGTCATTCTATTATATTTTATGTCATTGCTCTGATTTATCAGAGCGTGGCAATCTCTTTGTTTAGCTAAAAACTTAAACCGAAAAACGTAAAACCGTAATTAAAAATTCAAAACCTTTTTCTTCGTTTTTAGTTTTGAGTTTTGGTTTTGCGCTTTACGTTTTACGCTTTTAGTTTCTTTGCTATACGCTAGTTCTTTTTTACTATATACTGTTATAGTATCTTTTTCAGACTTCTAATTTCTTCTTTATTTAAATACCTGTATTCTCCCGGCTTTACACCTTTTAAAGAAATTGGACCTAATTGAGTTCTTCTCAGTTTTAAAACAAAATGTCCAATATATTCGCCCATTTTCCTGATCTGCCTCTTCTTTCCTTCTCTTATTTTTATTTTTAATATGGCATCTCCATTGGTAATTTTTAACAAATAAATTTTGCAGGGTGATATTCTATAATTATTTTCTAAAACAACTCCTTTTGATAAATTTTTTAATTTTTCAGAAGAAGGAATCCCCTTCACTTTAACAATGTAAACCTTTTCTACTTCTTTTGCAGGATGAGTTAAAGTATGGGTTAATTCACCATCATTAGTAAGAATTAATAGTCCCTCCGAATTAAAATCTAAACGACCAACCGGGTATACTCTTTCTTTTATATCTTTCAGCAAATCTAAAACAATCGGTCTGTCAAAAGGATCTGACGAAGAAGTTAAATATCCTTTAGGTTTATTTAGTAATATATAGGAATAATGTTTTTTTTCTTTATATTTTATTAATTTACCCTTTACTTCAATGGTATCTTTTTCAGGGTCAACCTTGGTTCCCAACTTAGTAACCACAGAATTATTTATCCGTATCTGCCCCTGAAGGATAAGTTCTTCACATTTTCTTCGGGAAGCAATCCCCGCTCCAGCCAAATATTTTTGTAATCTTTCAATCATGTCATTTAATCCCTATCTCGCTTAGTTTGGGGAGATCGTTAATTTTTTTTAAGCCGAAATGCATTAAAAAAAAGTCCGTAACTTTGTAAAGCAAAGGATTTCCAGGTGCTTTTTTCCTCCCGCTAATTTTTACAAATTTATGCTTTAGTAAATTAAATAAGACCCCTGAGCAATTTACTCCTCTTATCTTTTCAATTTCCAAACGGGTTACTGGTTGATTGTAAGCAATAATAGCCAGTGTTTCCAGGGCCGCTTTAGAAATTTGATGCTTTTTTTTATTTTCTAAGATTTTTTTTACCCAGACAGAGTATTGGGGCTTGGTACCCAGTTTATATCCACCGGCAATTTCATATATTTTAAATGGCCTATCATCGTCGTCATATTTTGAGATTAATTCATTAATAATCAATCTACTTCTTCTTTTCTCAAGACCGGTAATTTCTTTTATCTTTTCAAGGGTTAATGAATTATTATATACAAGTAACAAGCATTCTATTATATTGCCCCACCTGGAATTATTTTTTAATTCTTCTTTAAATTTAATGCACTCCCTTTCAGATTAAACATTATCTTATCAAAACTTTTATTCTGATAGCACCTTATTTTCTTTAAATATATAAGTTCTAACAAGGCAAGGAAAATAACAATAATTTCTAACTTACTTTGAGCTCTTTCCATAAAATAATCGAAGGACAATCCTTCTTTGATGCCCTTCAACAGATTAATTATTTCTTTCATCTTGGTAGCAATAGTAAAAGTCCTTTCCTTAAAGGGTATAAAGTCTTCCTTCTTTTTATTCTGTAATACTTTTTCCAAAGAAGTTAAAAGGTCTGCTAAATCGACTTTCTGAATTTCTACACTACCTTCTTTATCATTATTTTCTATCGTGGGAAAATAGATATTATTTTGGGTCCCTTCTCTTTCCTTTAAATATTCGACCACTTTTTGAAATTTGTCATATTCTTGAAGGTATGCTTCTTTTTCTTTTGAAATCATAAAATCACTGTATTCATCATCTTCCTCATCTCTGTTTTTAACTTCCAATTTAGGAAGTAGATTTTCTGATTTCATTTTTAACATTATCGCTATTTCAGCTATGGTTTTCCCGGCAATACTCAGGTCAATACTACTCTTGTTTTGAATAATATATTGTAAATATTGAGCTATTATTTCAGTAATGGGTACCTGCTCAATATTTGCGATACCTTCTTTTATATTTCTCAATAATTCGTCTATAGAGATATCGAAATTATTAATCTTTATTTTAGAATCTATATTATTATTCATAATCTAAATTCATGGCTTTTTTTGCTTCATTAAGGGTCTGTTTAGCGACTTGCCTTGCCTTCTTACTCCCTTCGACTAATATTTCGCTAATTATTTCCGGATTTTTTTCATAATATTTTCTCTTTTTCCTGAATCCATCAAACTTATTTATTAAGGCCTGAGCCAATCTCTTTTTACATTCTACACACCCTAATTTTCCTGATTTACATCCGACAGATATTTCTTCAGATTGTTCCGGATTAAATATCTTCTGATAAGTATACACGATACAAATATCGGGATGTCCCAAGTCATTCAATCTTATTTTTTGGGTATCAGTTATCATTGTCTTCACTTTTTCTTCAATTTTTTCTGGCGAAGCAGATATGGAAATAGTATTCCCCAGACTTTTACTCATTCTCTTTCCGTCAGTTCCCGGCAAACGGGGAACCTTGGTTAATTTTACCTGGGGCAAAGGAAAAACATTTTTATAAAGATTATTAAATCTCCGGGCTATTTCACGAGTTAATTCTACGTGGTGTACTTGATCTTCTCCCACCGGTACAGCATTAGCTTTGTAGATCAAGATATCTGAAGCCATTAGAACCGGATATCCCAAAAGACCATAACCAATATTATCTTTCAATCCTAAATCGCGTACCTGTTCTTTTAATACCGGATTTCTTTCTAGCCAGGGCAAAGGAGTAATCATGGAAAAAAGTAGATGTAATTCTGCATGTTCCGGGACACAAGATTGTATTAATACAGTACTTCTTTCGGGATCGATGCCTGCACTAAACCAATCTATAAGCATCTCCTTAATGTTTTCTTTTAAGTCTTCAGTTGCGTCGTAGCCGGTAGTTAGAGCGTGTAAATCAACAACTCCAAAAAAACACTTGTATTCTTCCTGAAGTTTTACCCAATTTTCCAAAGCTCCTAAGTAATTTCCTAAGTGTAATTTGCCGGTAGGCCGCATTCCGCTGAAAATTATTCCCGCCATTTGAAATACTCCTCTCTAAATTTTATTATTAAAATATGCCTATCTGTTAATTTACTGATTCGACAATTAAATTAGTCATTAGTGTATTAGTGGTTAGTGAATAGTCGTTGCAAGCCCTGATTTATCAGAGCGTGGTAATCTCTTTTTTAAGCTAAAAACTTAAAGCTAAAAGCGAAAAACCATAATTCAAAATTAAAAACTATTTCTAATAGTACATTTATTTCATTTGCGTGAAACTTGTACCACCGTTTTCATGAGGGTAGGCTTCGTGAAAATAAATAACTGTAATTTTTTTCTAACATTAATATTTACCCCTAGACTCCTGCTTCCACGGGAATGACAGAGGAGTGCGCAATTTTACACTTTGTGCTTTTTGCTATAAATTTTTTTACTGTAACTATATAAATTATTTGTTTCATTAATTTTAAGTTTTGAGCTTTGGTTTTGCACTTTGCGTTTTTAACTTTTAGTTTTCTTACTATATACTCTACATTTGAAAATTAATCTATTTTATACTAAAAAACGAAATAGGAAAAATACAATAGGAAAAAACACTTTTCCAATTATACCACTTAATACCAGAATTAATAAGAGAATTGGCCCATAAGATTCTAACTTAGCATACCTGTAGGCCTGAGAATAAGGCAAAAGACCCAGCAGTATCTTAGACCCATCTAAAGGCGGAACAGGAATCAAGTTAAATATGGCTAGTGCTAAATTTATTATTACTCCGGTCTGTAGAAATATTAGCCACCCTCTTAGCATAGTTACCGACAGATTAAAAAAAGAGCTACTTTGTACCATGGTGATTTGCCCAATGAAATAATAACTTAACCTTAATATAAGGGCAAATATTAGTGCAATTACTATATTGGCAATAGGCCCAGCCAATGAAACATATATCATATCTCTTTTAGGATGATTCAATCTATTAAAATTTACCGGGACCGGTTTTGCCCATCCAAATCGGAATAAAAGTAACATCAAAGTTCCTATTGGGTCAAGATGGGCCAGAGGATTCAGGGTAAGTCTTCCCGCTTCTGCTGCTGTTGGATCACCCAATTTATAAGCCATCCTACCGTGCCAGTACTCGTGAAAAGTAATTGCGATTAAAACAGCTGGTATGCTCCAAACAATCTCGAATATATTGTTCAACATTTTTCTATTTCTTATTCCTTTCATATAAAATATTCTTTACAAATCTAATTTCATCTCTTTTATTTTTTACTTCTCCATCCAACTGGGCACAAAGTAATTTATTTAAAATCTGCGAATAGATCGGACCGGGTTTTACCTGTAATTCTTTTAATTCCTTTCCTGAAATATATAGACTTTCTTTTTTATATTTTTTAAAATAGTTTTTTATCCTTTCTTTTGCAATATCAGTGTCACTTTCCGCTTTAGCTAAAAATAATGTTTCGTTAGGTAAACCTTTTAATTTTAAATAAATAACGCTCGGTGATATTTTATTTTTTTGCGATATCATTTTTATGATTTGATCTAAATTTGAGTAACAATTATTTATCTTGTCTAAAGACTTTTGCTTAATTATTAACTTTTTATAAATTCTCTGTATTTGACTTTTTTTTAGATTTCTAATTAAACAGCAAAAATATATCACCCACAGTTCTATTTTTTCATCAGACATATTTAGTTTCCAAAAATAATAATTATCATTTACCTTTTTAAATCTTTCAACTGTATCTTCATCTAATTCAACTTCCGGAAGAATATACTTCAATGCTCCCAATTCTGCCATTCTTTTTAAAGGTTTTAATGGATTTTCTTCTTTTAATATTATAATTAATTCTTCAGTAATTCTTTTCTTTCCTAATCTGGAGAGTAATTTATCATCAATAGCTTTTTTTAGAAAATCTTCTGTTGCCCTATCAATTTTAAAATTATATCTCTGTTCAAATCTAATTGCCCGTATAATACGCGCCGGATCTTCAACAAAACTCAAATTATATAAAACCCTGATTATTCCTATACGCAAATCTTTCTGTCCACCAAAAAAGTCGATTAATTTTCCAAAATGTTTTTGATTTAACTGGATAGCCATGGCATTTATAGTAAAATCTCTTCTGTATAAATCTTTTTTTATCGAGCTTAGCTCAACTTCAGGAAGGGCTGCGGGGTATTCATAAAATTCTCGTCGGGCAGTTGCTACATCTATTTTAAAACCATCAGTTAAAATTACAACAGAAGTAC
>NCRO01000635.1 GCA_002849045.2 Candidatus Sediminicultor secundus | reverse complement strand
AAAGAAACTTGAAAATGTGTCAAAGATATGGAGTTTTCAAATAGCTAAAGAGGGAGAAGAGATTATCTCTGATATCCTTCTGGACTCACAAACCTCAAAACCAATCCAGACAATTACCATTCCTATCATAGAAGATAAAAAAGTGGTTGGAGTATTGTCAGCAAAAATTGATTTCGAGAGAATGATGTTTTCCATTAAGAATATCGATGTAGGGAAGAATGGAAGTTTATTCGTTGTGGCAAGTAATGGCAGGGTTATTGTTCATACTTATATGGAACAACTTTCAGACCTTAATCTTAGCAAATCACCTGTAGTAGAAGCAGTTTTAAACGGTGAAAGAGGGGTACTAAAAGGATATATAGGTGAATTAGGACATCAGGTAGTGGGCTCTTATGTACCAATTTGGGAACTGGGATGGGGGGTTGTGATCCAAAGAACTTTAACAGATATTGGTACGGAGGTTGAGCAAGTACGGAATACCATATTTATGGCGATCATTATTTCTGTTCTTTCAGCTATTCTGGCTGGGTGGCTAATGTCAAAAATAATTACGAAACCCATTGGTCTATTAGCTAATGCTTCGGAAAAAGTTGCTCAAGGTGACTTAGATACTTTGGTTAATGTTAAATCTTCCAATGAGATTGGGGTACTTGCCTCTTCCTTTAATCAGATGGTGGTTTCTTTGAGAAAGTCGAGGAATGAGCTAGAGCAGTGGGGAAAAGAGATGGAAAAGAGGGTAGAAAAACGGACTGAGGAGTTAGAACATGCCAACCTTAAACTCCAGGAACTTGACCACCTCAAGTCTCTGTTCATTGCCTCCATGAGCCATGAACTAAGGACTCCTTTAAATTCCATCATCGGATTTACCGGCATAATTTTACAAGGGATGTCCGGGGAGATTAATAGCGAACAGGAAAAGCAGCTTACCCTGGTAAAAAATAGTGCCAACAATCTCTTGGCCCTCATAAATGATATAATTGATATAAGCAAGATAGAGGCGGG
>NCRO01000634.1 GCA_002849045.2 Candidatus Sediminicultor secundus | reverse complement strand
ATGGGGTACCTACACGCTGACACTTAGTGGAGACGTAAAAACTTACCATGTAATAAAAGATTGTAGCGCTAGCAGACGTCATATAAGCAGTGGCTACACAGCTTGGCCTATAACACTAGTGCTCTCCGATAAATTCGGCGAGTATGTTGGCCCGTATGACGGAGAAGGTATTGTCCTCAGTGAGCACAAGGGGGGCGAAATAACCATGGAGTTCTTCTTCTTCCTCGATCCGGGTACGCATAAAAAAAGGTTGTGCTGGAAGTTGAAGGTGCGGTAAAGGATGGGACGTGGTTGTCGCTGGAGGAGGAGTTTACAGTTGAATTTGACGACGACTCTGCACGCATTACCGGCAAGGGAAATCGGTTGGTTTGGTCTGGAGGTGCGTACATCACAGTTGTGTGTGTACCTGTACTGAAGGAGTAATAAATCGTTAGCCTGCATCATCATAGTATCAACGGTTTTCAGGTACGCGTAACCGGAATCGCAGTCGCTATCGAACAGAAAGGACCCGCTTAAACCGCAGTTCACTTCAGTTGAAGAGACTCGGCACAAGGCCAAAGCGAAATTGGGATAGAGAGTTGAGATAGAGACGGGGTGTTTCTATATCTTTGTTTCGCCTCTCTGTCTGATATGGTATAAAACAGATATTGGGGTCTATAATTACACACTATTTTTTAATTATAGGCCAATGCACGCACCCAACGAGTATTTTGAGGTCGAGGGCTTGTGCTCAAGTGAAAAATCAGACGCTGCTTTCTTGTACGAGTTTGCGGCTATCGGAACATAGTGGTTATTACCATCAAACAATAAGCTATCTAACAATGGCTGGAGATGACCTGGGCTATCACGCGCCGAAAACAAGGCTGGTTTTGGACAAGTGACGCCCGTGGCATAACAAAGCTCAGCGGAAAAGCCGCCCAGGCGGCTCAGTCTGACCGTTAGGCTGCTCGCAATTTCAACAACCCAATGTTGAAGGAGGTGATGTGTATATACATTTTATGCGAATTAACTCCCCAATGATACATTTGGAGTTACTCAAAATTTAAACGCTGGTCTAATCAGTAAGAAGGAGAAAATGAAAAAATCAAATTAGTTACTCTTAACAACCATCTTGGTTATCACTTCAGCGATGCTTTGCTTTACTTTTAGTTACAAAAAGGAGGTAGATAGTATGGAAGCCGATATCACTGCGATCAAAGAGATATTAAACCAATATGCCGTCGGTTGTAACACTGGAGATTTCGATCTTTGGATTTCCCTATGGGCTGATGACGGGGTACAGATGCCACCAGACACCCCTGCTAGAATCGGGAAAGAGCAGATACGAGAAGCAATGAAGCCCGCATTCGATCAGATGAATTTAGATATTACCATCCACAGTATAGAGGATGCTAAGGTATATAGCGACTTAGGATTAACTCGATGTACATACACATTGAAAATGAATCCAAAGGCAGGCGGCGAGACGATTAATGCTATGCCAGATGGTAAAGCCTTGACCCTATATAAAAGGCAATCTGATGGTTCTTGGAAGGTCATATACGATTGCTTCAACTCTAACGCCCCTCCAAAACAGGAGTAACAAGCCAAGCTGGCTGCGACAGATTAAAAGGAGTGTTGATCCTGGCTAACCTGAAAGCCAGGATGGAAGTGTGAAGTCCAAACTTAGACAGCCGGGCAACTTCGCACAACAACGGGCTAAGCAGTGGAGGAGCATAGCCCCTCCACTCAAATTCATCTTTGCTTCCACTGCA
>NCRO01000633.1 GCA_002849045.2 Candidatus Sediminicultor secundus | reverse complement strand
TTTTTCATTAGTTGTAAAAGATTTCATCATTAAATCGAGTGTAGAAATCGATAAGAATGTGAATTTGTGAAGCCTGACCCTAAATATTTTATATAATAAAGGAGGGTTAAATGAAAAAAATTAATAATAAAGTAAATTTAATAATAAAATTAGAAGGACCTGCAATTGAAGAAGGATTGAATTTATTTGATTTAGCCCCAAGTTTACTTGCAATAGGTACTATAATAACCGAAGCAAATAAGACAATAAACCCAGAAGGTAGAGAAATTGCAATAAATATTAAACCTTTTAAAAAAGGTTCTTTCATAATAGATTTATATTTGTTTGCACAAACTAATATTAATCAAATTTTATCTTTTATATCTTCAGATTATGCTGAACAAATAAAAACTCTACTTGAATGGATTGGATTAACAGCGGCAATAGTTGGAGGAGGGAAAGGCTTAATTCAACTAATAAAATTCTTGAAGGATAAACCACAAAATGTTGAAAAGTTATCCTCTGGAGATATCAGATATACGAATAAAAATGGTCAATCTTTTACAACTAATGAAAAA
>NCRO01000632.1 GCA_002849045.2 Candidatus Sediminicultor secundus | reverse complement strand
ATATCATAAATATGACCATAAGACAAAACATTTTCTTCTGCCAATTAGCTATTGTTTTAGATAATGATGAGTTAGTTTTTTCTTTCATTGTTTATACACTTCTTTTGTTTTTATATTTAATTCTGACTGTTATTTTTTATCCTATTTTTTATTTCTGTTGATGATCGAGAAGGATAGTATGGTATTACGATAACTTTACCATTAATGCTTTTCATAAATTCCCTTTCCTTTTCAATTTCTTCTTCATTGTGACTTGTACTTTCCATTAAAATATCAGGTTTAATTTTCATAACATTTGGCAAGGGGGAATAAGTTTCCTGTGCTACAGCAACATCAACATACTTTATTGCACTTGCTAATTCAATTCTTTCTTCAAAAGGCATTGTAGGTTTTGATTTCTTTTCCATAACCGCTTCATCAGTTAGGATTCCTACAATTAATTTTCCATCTTCACCGGCTATTGCTTTAGCATTTTTCATCATCAATAAATGACCTTTGTGAACAATATCTAAGACATAATATGAATACACTATTTTCATTATATTATATCCTCTCCTTTATTTTCTAATTAGAATATTATACCTTTAAATTTTAACTGATTTAATTATTCATTTTACAAAAAATTATATACTTCTTTTGTGCTATGATTTATGATTTAAAAACTAATTAATATAGTTTATTTTAAAAACAATTAGTTATCTATATAACTATTTCGAATAGTGTTTTATGTTTATGATAATAACGATTTAAAATTATTAATTCTTTAATTTTTAGAAAATACATTTTTTAAGAATGTTTTAATGTTCTTCCAAAATAACTTAACCCCGAATATTCCTCCGGCAATGATAGCAAGAACTATTTGAATAATAAAGCTCGTGCTTCCTGGATCAAGATAAGCAAAAGCTTTTTGAGGAAAAAATAAAGATGATAAAACAATTATAATCAAAGTATTTGTCAAATATTTCATTGAAATCCCCCATTTTTTTATTTTGAATACTCGAGTAAAAGCTATATGAGTATCTCATTCAACCTGTTTTCAAATCACTGTGTATTCCATTCAGTTCGTGGTATTTCATTAAGCTATATACATATCATTACAGTGATTACTAAATTTGTAAAATTACGATATTCTAAAAACATATACAGCTTTTTTAATTAATCAAGTTTTAAATAGCAAAATATTTTTTGTCAAAATTAATTAATTTCTTCCTGCCCCATCATATATAAAGTCTAATCTTTTACTTTGACAGATTTGCATTAACTTCCCAAGCCAATTTAAATTGAAAATTTAAAAAAATTTTTTATTTTAGTTATGTCTATGTTATGGAATTAATTCCTTAAAGGTGTGTTATTACCTATAGCTAAATGAACGGGAGGATTTTATTTTTTATCTCTTCTTCAAATCTTATTAACTCTTCTTTTTTCATCTTTTTGCTTTTCCCTCCTCTATTTGCTTAAACCAAGTATAAGTCTTCTTTAAACCTTCTTATAAATCTGTTTTTGCAGACCAGCCCAGTTTATTCATTTTAGTTGTATCCAATAGTTTATGCGGCATACCATCTGGTTTGGTGTCATCAAAAATCAGTTCACCCTCAAATTCTGTAACATCTTTTATTATTAATGCTAATTCTCTAATAGAAACATCTTTGCCATACCCCACATTAATTATTTCTGATTGATTATAGTTATTCATTAAAAATAAACAAGCATCTACAAAATCATCAACAAAAAGAAATTCCCGTCGGGGGGTGCCACTTCCCCAGATTATTACTTCCTTCTTTCTATTTATTTTTGATTGGTGAAAGTTCCGAATTAATCCTGGAATTACATGAGAAGTTTCCAAATCAAAATTATCATATGGACCATAAATATTCGTCGGCACAACAGAGATAAAATTAGTATTATATTGTTTGTTATACGCTTGGCACATTTTTATTCCTGCAATTTTTGCAATAGCATAAGCCTCATTGGTCGGTTCTAATAGACCGGTTAATAAAGCTTCTTCTCTCATCGGCTGTAGGCAAAACTTGGGATAAATACAAGAACTGCCTAAAAAAAGTAATTTCTTCACCTTTGCTTCACAAGCAAAATGAATTATATTCGTTTGTGCTTGGAGGTTCATATAAATAAGTTCAGCGGGATAATTTATAATTGCCAGAATACCTCCTTCCTTAATAGGAGCTATAAAAACATACTCTGGTTTCTCCTGCAAAAAAAACTTATGCACCTCACTCTGGTTGGTCAATACGAGTTGGGAGGGAGATTTAGTAATGAGGTTATTAAAACCTGCGGTTTTCAAAGATCTAACTAGTGCATCACCAATCATTCCCTCATGTCCTGCAATAAATATTTTGGTATCTTTATTCATCATAGGATATTTCACCTTCTACTATCTCTTTTGCAGTATTCATATTATCATCTTCGCAACTATTATTTCTGTTTATTGTTTGAACCGCAGTATATAAATCATTTGAAATATAACCTGGTTTTATATTCATCTTTGAAATTTTTTTCAATTCATCATTTCCCTGACCAGTAAGAACTAATATAGTTTTGCAACCCGCTCTGTAACCTGCTTCTATATCGCTCATTTTATCCCCTATCAGAAAAGAGCGTTTTAAATCCAAGTCTAAATCTCTTTCTGCTTGTTTTAACATCCCCGGTTTAGGTTTTCTACATTCACAATCCATTTTATATTTTTCTATTGTTGCCCCAGGATGGTGAGGGCAATAATATATTGCATCGATACGGGCACCTTTTTCTTTTAACTGCCTTTTCATTTCATTATTATATATCTGAATGTCTTTTTCTTGATAATATCCTCTTGCTACTCCAGCTTGATTGGAAACTACAATAACATTAAATCCACTTTCATTCAATAACCTTATGGCTTCAGCAGATTTCGGAATTAACTCTATTTGGTCTATTTTGTGCGCATAGTATGGAGGTTCCTTTGTAATAACTCCATCCCTGTCAAGAAAAACTGCTTTATTTGTTTCTTTCCATTCGCCTTTTTTGGTTCTTCAAAAACCTTGTTTGTTTCTCATTTTTAAAATATTTAAATACTCTTATAGGGTTCACGCACATAAAACAAATTAACATAAACTTTAATAGCTAATCTATTATTTATTTTCTTCCTACTCC
>NCRO01000631.1 GCA_002849045.2 Candidatus Sediminicultor secundus | reverse complement strand
CCCAACCTATGGATGAATTAATTAGGATAGCCGATCAAAGGATGTATGAAGATAAAAAAAGTAGAAAAAGTAAAGATTGAGGAGAAGGTAAAAACAAAAGCTCAGACGGGATAAATCATAAATATTTGCTTGTTTATAAAGGAGGACTTTATAATTGAAAAAAACGGAGTCTAAATATAAATACAAAAACTTGATTTTTATTGTCCTAATTTTTTTAGTGGTAATAGCAATAATTTTAGTTCTGAATTACACCAAGAAAGCCCAACTAACAGGAAAGCTTATACTTTATACCTCTGTTCCTATTGATACTATAAATAAGGTAAAAGCAGAGTTTGAAAAAAAACAGCCAGGGATAGAATTAGACATTTTTCGTTCAGGAACAGGAAAAGTAATGGAGCGAATATATAGTGAAATTGATGAGGGTCTGATCCAAACTGACCTCATCTGGGTAGCTGATTTCACTGTCGGTGAGGAATTGAAAAATAGAGGCCAGCTTATGAAATACAAATCTCCCCAGGTGGATAATTTTATTTCTTTTTTGAAAGACAAAGATGATTATTACTATGCAGCCAGACTGCTTAATATGATAATTGCTTACAACACAGATAATGTAAAGAAGATTCCTACAAGTTATCGTGACCTCCTCAATCCAGAGTACAAAGGTAAAATTGTTATGGCTGACCCAAGTTATTCAGGAGCGGCACTATATACTGTGGTTACCTTAGCTCAAACTGAGGAGTTTGGCTGGGATTATTTTGTTAGGTTATATGAAAATGAGATGCAAATTGTAAAGGGCAATACATCTTTGAATCAAGCCATAGCAGATGGTGAACTTGATATGGGAATAACCATAGATTTTATGGTAAGAGACCTAAAAGATAAAAATCCTGAGACACCTATCGATTATATTTTTCCTGAAGAGGGAGTTGTATTAGTACCCAGTCCGATTGCAATTGCTAGAGATTGCCATAATTTACCCGCTGCCCAAGTTTTTGTAGATTTTATTCTTTCCAAGGAAGGACAGGAGTTTTTATCAGCTCAGGGAATAACCCCTGTCCGTCTGGATGTTATCCCCCCTTCAGGAGTACCAACCATTACTCAGATGAAGGTTATTCCTTCAAATCCTAAAGAAATACTAATAATCAAAGAAGATTCGAAACATACCTTTATAGAAATATTTCAGGGAAAACAAGTTGGAGGAACCACAGAAAAACTGCCACTCTCTATACCTCAGTTCCTATTAACATTATTGAGGAGTTAAGATATAAGTTTGAAGTTCAAAATCCTGGAGTATATTTAAAAACATATCAAGCAAGTACAGGTAAAGTAATTCCTTCGAATAAAGAATGGATAGAGGAAAACAGAGATTACATTATATCAAAGTTTATTGAAATCTATGGATTGCCAAACAAGTAACAGAATGTTTGGCCTGATTACAAAGTTTGAAAGGATTGGAAAGGTGGCAAAAAAAATACCCAGAGCTTGTAACCAATGACTAAAAGATATAAAATAAATTCATAATATAAACTAAATGTTTTCAGAAAGGAAAGTAGTGGTGAGGTTTATGAAGATTTCCTATCAGATACTCTTGGTCTTTGTTATTGTTATCATCATTTGTTTGGGCATATCTGGTTGGTTTTTATTACAAATTAGCGAGAATATTATAATTGATAAAATCTCTGATGGAGATATACAATTGGCTCATCGAGTAGGGCAAGAGGTAAAAGCAGAAATGTCAAACATCAAACCAGTTTTAGAACTGCTTACTGCCACACAAGAGTGGCGCCAAATGGAAGCGAAAGCAATAAAAAATAGCCTCAGCTTAACTGAAAATAAATTTCGAAATATTATAGAAATATATGTAGCAGATTTAGAAGGAAATCAAATTGCTAAAACCGGCACAAAGAAACTTGAAAATGTGTCAAAGATATGGAGTTTTCAAATAGCTAAAGAGGGAGAAGAGATTATCTCTGATATCCTTCTGGACTCACAAACCTCAAAACCAATCCAGACAATTACCATTCCTATCATAGAAGATAAAAAAGTGGTTGGAGTATTGTC
>NCRO01000630.1 GCA_002849045.2 Candidatus Sediminicultor secundus | reverse complement strand
TTGTTTGTTTCTATCTGGCTATTGTTTTTGGTTTCTACTTTTTTTTCTTTACTGTATATGTTGTTCCCTATCTTGCCTTAATTCATCCATAGGTTGGGGATTAGCAGAGTCATAGCAAGAAAGACCCACACTAAGTTCTATTTTATAAGGTTTTTTTAGAGAGTGGTTTAATTTAGTTAAATTCTTGTTTATCCTTTCTTTAATTGGAGATGCATCTTGTAGGGAACTATCCGGAAAGATCAGTAAGAATTCATCTCCTCCCATCCGGTAGATGATATCGATTTCCCTTAGGGTGGATTTAAATAATTTAACTACCTCTTTTAAGACCTCATCTCCTTCCTCATGGCCAAAGGTATCATTTATTGCCTTAAATCCGTCTATATCCAGAAAAGCCAGCAACAGAGGAGACTTACTACGGTGGGATAGTTTAATCTGTCTGTCAAGTAACTCCAGTCCATATCTTCGATTATAACAACCGGTCAATGAATCAACCCGAGCAAGTTTTTCCAATTGTTCTTCTACCTTTTTCCTTTTACTTATATCTATCTCTAAATCCTTGGTTCTCTTTTTTACCTTTTTCTCCAGATTTCTACTGTAATCTTCCAGCTCTTCTCTGGATTTTTTAAAATTAGTAGTCATCTCGTCAAAAGCTCGAGATAATTGTCCCACTTCATCGGGGGAGATGGTGCCAACTTTATAATCTAAGTTTCCTTTGGTTATCTCTTCAGTACCCTCATGTAATCTTCTTAATGGTCTGGTGATAGTCCTTGAGGTAAAACTGGAGATAAATATACTGATAAATAAGATAATAACAAATATCAGAAGGAGGGTGTAAGTCAGCTGAGTAACCGGGGCAAAGGCCTCTTTGGTATCTATTTCAGCAAACATACTCCAATCCATCTCTGGTATATGGGTATGTACACTGAGGACCTCTATGCCTCGATAATCTCTAATGATAGCTATTTTTTCTTGTAGTAGAGTATCGGGAGAAACAGAGTTTTCCTCTTCCGTATATATTAGATCAACTTTCTGCTTAAGGATAACATTATCGATAAAGCGAGAGGGAGTAATCATGTAACCATCTTTGTTTACTAGATAAACCTCTCCGGTTTGTCCTAAACCGGTGCGGTCGATAGTTATCTTAAATAATTCTTTATCGGCATCAAAATTTATAACTAAAACTCCAGCAAACTGATTATTTAGTAAAATGGGGGTAGACATACTTAAAACATATTTATTGGTAAATAGGGATAAGTGTAAATCACCAATAAAGACTCCTTCTCTTCCCTTCAAAAAGATTTCATGAGCACTTTTATCTATTCCTGTATCTTCATGGCTGGAGGCAATTATAATACCCTCTTTATTCAAGATCCTGATCCTGGATATTTCCTCATGTGTTTCGATAATATTTTTAATCCTTTGACTAATCTTTTCTATTCTTTGGGCATGATCAATACTCTTATCTACAGCATCTCGTAAAGGAACCTCGGTTGCCACCATTTTAGTAAGTTCTTCATATTGACTTAATAATGTTTCAATATGGTTCACCCTGGATTGAGTGGTGTTGATTAGATTATTGGTGATTTGTTGTTTGATGATGTTAGTGGATATACTTCTACTAATTAAAATGCAGGTTATACCTACCACTATTAAAAGTGATAACATGATTATGAGAAATTTTTTCTGTATTTTCATTATTCTTTTCCTGTTCTTTCCTTTGAAATTTAAATACTGGGCACAACACGCCGTGCTGCTACAATGAAATCAAACAAGAGTTAGACTTTGACATTAGAAATTTCTATTATAATTTCTCCAAAAATATTTGCCTCCACATATAATATACAACATAATTTCTAAAAATCCTCTTTTGTTAATAATTTTTAAATAAGTTTACAGAGGGCACAATTCATCGTGCCCCTACATTTGTCATTCTGGTAAAAACAGGAATTTATTCTATTTGTTCTTTCTCTTCTCCTTTAAAGCTTTTAATATTTTTTCCGGAGTAATGGGAAGATGACAGATTCTTACTCCTATCGCATCGTAAATTGCATTGGCAATTGCCGGGGCAGTAGCGATGGTAGCCGGTTCCCCAATTCCTTTGGCTCCATAAGGCCCATCAGAATCTTCATTCTCTATTAATCGAGTAACAAAGTGAGGGGCATCCATAGAAGTAGGAATTAGATAACCGGTTAAATCTGAATTCAAAGTGATTCCTTCTTTAATAACCTGTTCTTCCATAAGTGCCATACCTATTCCCTGAACTGTCCCACCTTCTATTTGCCCTTCTACATTCTGAGGATTTATGGCTTTACCAATATCTGCCGTAGTGTAAACTTTTAGCGCCTGAACAATTCCGGTATCTATGTCAACTTCTACATCAACTACTTGAGTAACAAAAGTATAGGCTACATATACTTTTTCACCTTGTCCGGTATTGGGGTCGGGTTTATAGGTTGGCAAAAAGAAAGATGCCTCTGCTTTTAGACCATCCCCTCTTTTATTTACTTTTTTCGCCAATTCCCAATAACTTAATTTATCGTTTGGATTATCGTTTCTAAATATATACCCTTCATCTATCCCTAATTCCACATGATTACTTCTAAACTCCAAACTGGCATAATGATAAATTTTACCAAGTAACTCTTCGGAAGCTCTTTTAACCGCATTCCCGGTAAAAAATGTCTGGCGGGTTGCTGAGGTAGAACCAGCACTCTTGGTAAGATGAGTATCCCCTAAAATCACCTCAACTACATCTGGACTTACTTTTAAAACTTCCGCAGCTATTTGAGTGACTACTGTTAAGACACCCTCTCCTACATCAGCAGCAGCAGTTCTTATTAGAATCTTGCTATCGTCTTTGATCTCTACTGCAGCAATGGCATGATCGGGAAATCCTTCTCCATAACCAAAACCAAACATAATAGTGGCTATTCCTCTACCATACTTTTTCATAGTCATTTTACCCCCTTCCAACCGGCTATTTCCGCTGCTTTTTTAATGGTCTCTTTCACCCCTACACTCTGGGTTAATATCTGTCCATTGGGTGTAGAAGAACCTATATCATAAGCATTTTGTAAGCGGAATTGAATCGGATCAATTCCCAATTTGCGGGCTAAAATATCCATCTGGGATTCATAGGCAAAAGCCATTTGAGTAGCACCAAAACCACGCATCGCTCCCGCATAGGTATTATTAGTATAAACAGTATAGGCCACACCTTTTACATTATTTACATTATAAGGACCGGTACAGTGATACATACCTTTATGAACTACTGCCAATCCACTTGAGGCATAAGCTCCGGTATCACCGATAACTTCTACCTGCCAGGCAGTTAAATAACCTTCTTTATTCGCACCTGTTTTTACCCGAACAATAAAGGCGTGTCGTTTAGATTGAGCAATCATCGATTCTTCTCTGGTGTAGGTCAGCTTAACCGGTCTTTTGGTTTCCATAGCTGCTAAGGCCAGATGAATATGAACAGAGAATAACATTATCAATAGTAACCAGAGGGTATTCTGCAGGATCGTCAGAAGGTAGCAAGAAAGTTTTAAATAATCCGGTTTGGGGATCATACTCTCTTTCTATCCGCTCAAACACTTCTTCCAGAGCCCTTATTAACCTCTCATTAAAAAAGTGATCTTTCAA
>NCRO01000629.1 GCA_002849045.2 Candidatus Sediminicultor secundus | reverse complement strand
CTAACTCTTTTCTTTTCATCATCTGAATTTCTTCAGATATCCTTGCCTGTTGAATATATTTTTCTTGACGCATCTTAGTATCTAACAACTCCGTATTAGATAAATAATTAGCTGCAATATAAAGTATATCTGCAGCGGCTTTAACCTTTTTTTCAGAGACAATCTTTATCTCTTTCAGGGCTTCTCTTAATTTAAATTCTTCTATTCCTAAATTCTTAGTCATTTCTATTACTTCTTTTATAAAATAAGGAGCTGGTTTTCGTATTAAAATTCCCTCAGAAATAAAAGAACCTAAAAGTTCCCCATTAATTAACACCGGAGTAATCCAGGTTATAATACCAAAATGACATCGAAAAATATAAGAATTTCCATACTCAGCACTTCTTAAACCATTATCATAGAATGATTTATAGCACTCCTTTCTTCCCTCTGAACTACTCTGAATTAATTTACAAAATGCACTCCCATTTCTAATAGAACTGGAAGGTGAAAATATTCTCTCTCCCCTGTCATTTAAAAAATGTACTTGAAATCCCGTTAATCTTACGTAAGAATCCAAGATCCATTTAATTACTTTTTCCATTTGAAAAATATATACATCATTGGGTTCTTTATTTACTAAATTATTTTGCATAATTTTCCCCTATATCTATACTAAACTAAAATAAAATGAGCAGATAATCTTTTGCTAAATTTTCTTTCTTAGCAGAGAAAAAGTAAGTATATTTATTGGCATTATTATAACAAATTTTAAATCTTTTACAAACTCAACAATAGATATTATTATTTGTTACACTACATTCTCCGAGGAGAAAAAACAAAATACTTATTTTATAAGGGCTTTTTTAGCTAAATGGTTAAAATTGGCTTGCAAGCATCAAAGTCGGGAGAGTTTATTTTAAGCTCAGCTAATAACCTTACGAAGCATCATCTCTCTACAAAGGCTTTGCAGAACACTTTATCTAACATTGTGTAGTAAAACTGCTTCTCAATCCTATTGGTTCAATGTCTAATATTCGTTTACTACTCTAATTGAAATCTTTATCGAAGGGAAACATGGGTCGTTCTATATTCTTAAACGGTAATCTGGACAGTATTGCATCAGTACATCCTTTAGTGAGAGCTAATATGGAAAGTGCAGAAATTTTTTTATAAGCATCAGAAAGATAACCACTTTTTACAACTACAAGTTCTCTCTTTTCAGGCCTAATACCTAAATCTACCAACATTATCATTCTCAGAACTCTCCTGTGGTTCGCTGACCAGACTTTTCGATGGAGCTGTTTGGTCACCCGTCGGTAGCCGTAGCAGGGTCAGTTAAGGCAAATCTTCTCGATCCGATCCCTCAGATCTGCCTCGGCTTTAAGCTGCTCGAAAGACTTCTCTTTGCCTCGATAATAGAAGGTGCTGCGGGAGATCTTCATCAGCTCACACCCCCTTTGGATACTAGGGATGAGGCCTTGATGGAGATGAATGAACTCCCTTTTTCTCCCTGTTCCTTGAGGGCGCTCTGCAAAGCCTTTTTAAAAACTCATTCTCTAAGGTGAGTTTGCCCAGCATCTGTTCTAGTTGACTGATATGGTTCCAAAGAGCAGCTTCCTCGGTAGGCTCATTATTGAGTTTGCCTCGGGCATACTGGTTCTTCCAGTGATACAGAAGGCCGGAGGAAAGATTGTATCTCCTGGCAAGTTGGGCCGGTTCGGTGGTTCTGTTGAGGAGCTCTTCCACAACTTCTCGTTTGAACTGACTGGTAAAGGTTCTTAGCTTTCTCATTGACAGGCTCCCTTCAATCCCTTTTGGGGATCTGCTGGCCCCTATCAGATATTCTAGCCACTCTAAGTCATTTTATACAGTTTTAGGGATTCACTCCAAATTACCTTGCTATTCGCAAGAAGTTCAACAGAAATGCGCTGGCCTTATTAAAAGGGAGATCGATTTCAGCATGAAATTGCTCACCATACATAATCTTCCGTGTGCTCTTTATAACCTCGATACAATCGGAGACTGCTAATACCTCAATATCATCTGGAAGGACTACTACTTCCCAACCATGGAAATCGGGTGCATAAAAAGGGTTAGGTATACCCTCAAAGATGGGGTCCTCTTTTATGATGCTTATAGGAGCAATTCCCTTAAGGTCCTCCTCCTTGTAAGTGTAAACCCCGTGTCCCATATCTCTTGCATAGGTATACCCATAGGCCATAACTATTAACTGATGGCCGCCACATATACCAAGAATGGGGATCTTGGACTCCCGTATTAGCTCATACTCTCCATTAAACTCGAACATCGGCAAGTTCTCATACCAACGGTCAAACCCGCTCAGTATGATGGCAACAGGTTTAGGTTCTAAATGGTTGACCATGTCCAATGATACCTCATAATAAGGTACTGTTACAGTTTCAAGGTTAAATGTTGAGTTTTCGATCGCTCGACGAATATTCCCATCTCCTCCACCATCATGCCTATTGCCCACAATTAAGACATAGTCAGTGGCAGGGACCTGGGGTGAAGTTGGTGCTCCAGATG
>NCRO01000628.1 GCA_002849045.2 Candidatus Sediminicultor secundus | reverse complement strand
GTGGAAGTGCTATTAAAGGCAACCGGATTGATGTGTGTTTTAACCTGGGAGATGAGCAAAAAGCCCTGGACTGGGGCAAGAAAAAAGTAAGAGTATGGATATTAGATAGACTTGCAGCAGGTAAATAGTATTTTTTAAATAAAAGAAAAGATAATTATATTTAAATAGTTAAAGAAGTATTGTTTAAAAAGGAGGGCGTCGATGAAAAAAATTAATTATATAGTTGGTCTTTCATTATTATTTATAGGAGTATTAATAATATTAGCGAACTTTGGAGTAATAGAAATTGTTTGGGAGAATTTGTGGCCTCTGTTTTTATTAATACCTGGGATTGTTTTTGAATTGAGTTATTTTATTTATCGGAAGGATGCAGGTCTTCTGGTTCCGGGAGGGATACTTATTACTTATGGCCTCTTATTTTTAGTTAATGTCAGCTATGGTTGGCGCTTAATGGAATATTTGTGGCCTATATTCCCTTTAGGAGTAGCAATAGGTTTATTTCAGCTTTATCTTTTTGGAGGACGAGAGAAAGGACTCTTAATTCCCGTAGGAATATTGGGAGCCATTTCTCTGTTTTTTCTAATTAATAATTTATTATTTGTTGATTTTTGGCTTTTAGCAGGAGTTTTATTAGTGGTAATCGGGATATGGATTATTTTTAAGAAAGCTAAATAAATTAATAGAAAAATAGGATGTGTCCCTAATTAAACTCT
>NCRO01000627.1 GCA_002849045.2 Candidatus Sediminicultor secundus | reverse complement strand
GGATGTGTCCCTAATTAAACTCTTGCTTTTTTCCTGGGCGTTTGGTATATTTATAATTATTGTATCAAGATAAAAGAGGAATAAAATCCGGGAAGAACGATATAAAAATATTCGAAGAGTATGACCAGAAACTGACTGATTTGCTGCCTTATCATTAGAAGATTTTGTAAAACCAAAACATCCTGCCAAAATAACCAGTGATGTAATAGAGATGTAATAGATAGGATAGATAACAGCCCTGTGGCAAACAGGTATGGTATAAAGGAGTAGCCTTGGATAATTCAAAAGGTTATGCAATCGAATTACGCGGAATTGTCAAGCGGTTTCCTGGTGTAGTTGCCAATGACGGTATCGATCTTAAGGTTCGTCGTGGCGAGATTCACTGCCTTCTCGGAGAGAACGGTGCTGGCAAGACAACTCTGATGCGTGTCCTCTATGGCCTCTATCGACCCGATGAGGGGGAGATTATCTTAAACGGCCAACAGGTCCAGATGACCTCTCCGCGGGCCGCACTCAATTACCATGTTGGGATGGTCCACCAACACTTCCGGCTCGTTCCCACACTATCGGTGGAGGAGAACGTTGTCCTCGGGTTAGACGAACGGACCGGCCCATTTGTGAATTTCCGTAAGACGCGCGAGAAACTCTCGGCGATGGCCAATGAGAACGGGCTATCGGGCAACCCACAGA
>NCRO01000626.1 GCA_002849045.2 Candidatus Sediminicultor secundus | reverse complement strand
GGGGGTGGGGGTGGGGGGGGGGGGGGGGGGGGGGGGGTGGGGGGGGGGGCGGGGGGGGGGGGGGGGGGGGGGGGGTGGGCGTGGGCGGGGGGAGTGGGTGGGGGGGGGGTGGTGTGGGGGGGGGGGGGGGGGGCGGTGGAGTGGGGGGAGGGGTGGGGGGGGAGGAGTGACCTGCATGCACTGAACGACCGTGGACTCCCGGCCCTTCGCGGAGTGTCGTTCGATCTCTTCGGTGGAGAGATCCTTGGTGTGGCCGGGGTATCGGGGAACGGGCAGTACGAACTTGCCGAGGTGCTCACCGGGTTGCGCAAGTCGACAAAGGGAAGGGTATTCTTGGCGAAGAAGGAAATAACCAATTGTTCCGCACGAGAGATAACTGACCTTAATGTTGCTCACATACCGGCGGAGAGAATCAAAATTGGTATAGTCCCTGCTCTGAGTATCCGTGAGAATCTGATTCTGAAAAAATATCATCGCTCTCCCTTTTCCTACAGGGGGTTTCTCGACAACAAGGAGATTGAGGCGAACGCACGCCGCGCGATGTTGGACTACCAGATAGCTGCTCCGAGCTGCGAGACACCCGCCAAGCTTCTCTCCGGAGGAAACATCCAAAAAGTGATCCTGGCGCGCGAACTATCCGAAAATCCTAGTCTGATTGTAGCGGTTCACCCTACCTATGGTCTCGATATCGGTGCTACTGAGCAGGTACGGCAAGTACTCTTGGTACAACGGGAACGGGGCGCGGCGACCTTGCTCATCTCGGAGGATCTGGAGGAGATTATGACGCTCTCTGATCGGATTCTGGTCCTGTTCAACGGCGAGGTGATGGGGATCCTCGACGCGGAAAGTACCGATATAGAGGAGAT
>NCRO01000062.1 GCA_002849045.2 Candidatus Sediminicultor secundus | reverse complement strand
GGATATGATGAGGATTATATATCACATAATTGTGATGATGAATGTGATGGAACCTGTGACAGTGAACCTAAAGGCAGCAGTATGAGAAGAAATTCTTCTGATAATATTTCTGGATTACAAGCTCATGTAAACGGAATGGAAATGAAGTCTATAACCATTACAGATATTGCTGCCCTTTGGGGGATAAATGCTGACGAATTGTTAGAGGGAATTAAGAATGAATTTAAACTTTCTCAACAATATTCTGTCAACAACACCATAGATGACCTAAGGGGAGAATATAGATTTTCACCTTATCAGATAATGGAGATTGCAGAAAGAATTAAAGCAGCACCAGTCGAATAAATTCTTAACTATCAAAATAAAATAACTAATTTTAATTAACATGAGATAACTCCCTTGCTGATAAGAGTGAGGGAGTTATTTTTTTAAGTAGAAAAAGTTTTACAAAATAAGTTGACGAAATGATACAATTGTAGTATCATAATAAAAAATAAAGAGTGAATTTTTAAACCAGAGAAGTTATTATCAGGATAAAAAAAATTAAAGGAAAATCGATAAGTGAAATTAATTACCCGAAACACTGATTATGCGGTAAGGGCACTTTGTTATATTGCCGAACAAAAACAAGGGGTAATTTCAGCTGACCAATTAGTTAAATCTTTAGAGATACCCCGCCCCTTTTTAAGAAAAATACTACAGAGTTTAAATAAAGAAGAATTGCTTAATTCATCTAAGGGGAAAGGCGGAGGATTTACCCTGGCTCTTCCACCGGAAAAAATATCCCTGGTGGATGTAATGGAAATATTTCAGGGACCGATAAGATTGAACGAATGTAAATTTAAAAAAAGCGATTGTCCTTATATAAGCAATTGTCTTTTAAAAAAAGAGATAGACGAGATAGAAAAAGAGGTTATGGTAAAATTAAAAGCTATAACCATAGCGTCTATAATAAAAAAGGAGGTAAATGTAGATGACTAAGAAGTTAGAGGTTTATAAGTGTGAGATTTGCGGAAATATTGTTGAAGTGTTACACCAGGGAGCAGGAACTTTAGTCTGCTGCGGGCAGGAAATGAAGCTGATGGAAGAACAAACTGCGGATCAAACTACCGAGAAACATGTACCGGTGATGGAGAAAATTCCTTCCGGGATTAAAGCGGTAGTCGGCTCAACCCTGCATCCCATGGAAGAGAAACACTATATTGAGTGGATCGAAGTTGTTACCGAAAAAGGTGCTTCTCAAAAATTTTTGAAGCCCGGTGACAAACCAGAATCTCTATTTAAAGATGTAGAAGGATTAGAGAAGATTAGAGAATACTGTAATATTCATGGATTATGGGCACACAAAGAAGGTAAATAGTACTGTAGCTGCATGCATCAGGTAGAGGATTGTAATTTTTCAGATGTAGGGGCGTATAGCCATACGCCCCTGACTCTCAATCTTTCAAAAGGAGATTAGCAAATGGATTTAAAAGCACTTTACAATATCAGTTATGGTATTTACATAGTTAGTTCGAAAAAAGAAGACCGGATAAATGGACAGATTGCCAATACAGTTTTTCAGACAACTTCAGAGCCAGCTACTATCGCGGTTTGTATTAATAAAAAAAATTTAACCCATGAGTTTATTGTAAAAAGTAAAGTCTTTGCTGTATCGGTATTAGAACAGGAAACTAATATGAAATTTATCGGAAGATTTGGTTTTAAATCTGGAAGAGATGAAGACAAATTTAAGGGAGTAAATTATAAGATTGGGGTAACCGGTTCGCCAATAATTATGGAAAACACTTTAGCTTCTATAGAGGCAGAAGTACTTATGGAAATGGATGCGGGCACCCATACTCTATTTGTAGGGAAAGTTGTTGAAGCAGAGAATATTAAAAAAGCAAAACCGTTGACTTATGATTATTACCACCAGATTAAAAAAGGTGTCTCTCCCAAGACCGCACCTACTTATATTCCGAAAGAGGAAAAATTAGAAAAAGAAATAAATAAAGAAAAAAAAGGAAAGGAGTCAGAAAAAATGACTAAATATAAATGTACAGTTTGTGGGTATATTTATGAACCTGAAAAAGGCGATCCCGAATCAGGGGTAAATCCAGGAACTCCCTTTGAAGACCTTCCCGATGATTGGGTATGCCCGGTATGTGGTGTAGGCAAAGAAGATTTTGAAGAGGTGAGCTAGAAATGACTGTAAAAAAGATAAAAAAAGATATCTGCTGGGTAGGAGCGATTGATTGGGATAGAAGGCTATTTGATGAACTCATCCCCCTTCCCGAGGGCACCAGCTATAATGCTTATCTGATAAAAGGTCAGGAGAAGACAGCTTTAATTGATACGGTTGACCCGACCAAAGAAGATGATTTATTGGACAATTTAGATGATTTAGAGATAGAGTATCTTGATTATATAGTGGTAAATCATGCCGAACAGGACCATTCCGGCGCTATTCCTCTAATGTTAGAATTATATTCGGAAGCAAAAATAGTGACTAACCAGAAATGCAAGAAAATGCTGATGGAACATCTTCTTGTAAAGGAAGAAAAAATTATAACCGTAAATGATAATGATGTTCTCTCTTTAGGAGGGAAAACTCTACATTTCCTCCGTCTGCCTGAAGCGCCGGCCTTATCTTTTCTAAAGCAGCTTCTACTCTCTGTTTTAGCGTGTCTTTCTCTTTGGTCATATATATCCTCTCCTAATTTTTTAAATATTAATATCCTTATATCTTTTACCGAAAATTAATAAATATTCTTTAAATGTGTTTAATAATTTTCAACTTTTATTTCATAATAAGCTCGAGGGTGCTTACATACCGGACAGACTTCGG
>NCRO01000625.1 GCA_002849045.2 Candidatus Sediminicultor secundus | reverse complement strand
AAAGATATGGCTTTTGGAAGAACCGGAATAGTTCGAAGTCATTATATCTTTTCTTTAGCTGATTCATTGGCAATTTCCATCATTGACACAGAAGTTGCCTTAACTGGAATTGCCCGCTTAAGCTACAAAAAACCTGTATATGCTGGGCAGACTTTGGTTGCCAAAGCAAGAGTTGCTCGCAGTAGAGGTAATAAATATTTAGTATCAGTACACGTAAAGTCTGATCAAAAGGAAGTATTTACAGGAAAATTAATAATTTTTTCGGTCAACGATAAAGTAAAAAAGGAGAAGGTTTAAATGAAAATAGCTCTTGATGCCATGGGAGGAGATTATGCCCCCGAAGAAGTTGTGAAAGGCGCAGTTTTGGCCTTAGAAGAAAGAGACTTAGAGATTATTTTATTAGGTGATATGGGAAGAGTCAAAGAAGAGTTAGTAAAATATAAATATAAAAAAAATAAATTATCGGTCATAAATTGTAAAGAATATATTGAAACAGGTGAATTTCCTTTAGATGCTATACGGAATAAAAGGGATTCTTCTATAGTGGTAGGAACGAAATTGTTAAAAAATAATAAAGCCGACGCTTTTATTTCTGCTGGAAATAGTGGAGCAGTTATGGCTGCAGCCATCTTGGAGTTAGGGTGTATTCCTCAAATACACCGTCCTACCATTGCTGCCATATTACCCTCGGCAAAAGGGAAAGTATTGGTATTAGATGTGGGTGCAAATGTT
>NCRO01000624.1 GCA_002849045.2 Candidatus Sediminicultor secundus | reverse complement strand
AGAGAAGTTAAATATTCTTTTATCTCCGGATTTAAATTAACGGCAATAAAGGTCCTTATTTTTTCCAAATTATTATATCTAACTCCCTCTTATTCTATTTATATTTTACTTGAGTTCTCTCTTAGTTGTAATTTGTATTTTTGCCTAACTGAATTTAGAAAATTTATATACTCGTTAGTCTTATAATTAGGATAGGTGTACTTACCAGGAACAAATGATTTGTTTATAAATCTAAGGGTAATTTCAGCGTATATCCCCTGGTTAAGGTAAATTCTGGATGGTCCATTTTTAGTGCTGGCCAGAATATATTTGTTCAGGGTAATATACCCCGGATCAAGATTTATTTTTCGTTTATGATGGGTTATATTTTTTTTGATATTTTTGTCTAAATTATTATTTTCTAAGTTATTGGTTATTATTTTAATTTCTGCAAGCCCATCCTGTCTAATCAGAGCGGAAAAGGAAAATAGTTTTTGTATTAAATTTTCGCCAAGTTCTTCTTTATAATAATCTGTAAAATTAAAAGGCTGAGTATTGCTCTCTATATCAACTTCTCCAAACCTTTTTATTAATTCCTCTT
>NCRO01000623.1 GCA_002849045.2 Candidatus Sediminicultor secundus | reverse complement strand
CCCGGACAAATCCTTCGCATTTGACAATATAAGCATTCTTTAACCTAACCTCACGACCGGGAGCCAGGCGAAAATATTTTTTCGGTGGGCTTTCGTAAAAGTCGTCCTGTTCGATGTAAAGAATCCTGGAAAAAGGTATCTTACGATTCCCGGTAGTAGGATCCTCAGGATTATTTTCTGATTCCATCTCTTCCACCATATCTCCAGGATAATTATCAATGGAATTTGTAAAAGATAAGAGATTGAATTTTATTATCAGTATAGCCATTGGTATTGTCATTCTATTTTATGTATTGAGCAAACTGAAGTGGTTATTTATATATTTTAGTTTTGCTTTGATGTTAGCTTATTTTTTTGATCCGCTTTATAGATATCTTNNAGCGTAATTAGTCAACTTAATATTTTATATAAAGAAATTCCTAATTTTATCGAAAATTACCAAAATCTAATTTTATCTATAAAGCCGCAACTCTCTAAATTCATAAACCCGGCTGATGTAGAGGTCTTACTAAAAGAAAATTTATCTGAACTACAGAGGAGTGTATTGGGTTTTTCCCAAAGTATCATAATTTACTTGTCCAATATAGTTTCCAGCATCACTTTTGGTATAGTAATTATCCCTTTAATCTTATTTTATCTAATGAGAGATATAGTTGTATTTAAAGAAAATCTGTATATTTTTGTATCAAGGGAAAATAAAAAAGAATTTAAGGAAGTTCTGGAAGAGATAGATCATATTGTCAGTGGTTTTATTCGTGGTCGAATAATAGTCTGT
>NCRO01000621.1 GCA_002849045.2 Candidatus Sediminicultor secundus | reverse complement strand
GAACTCCTAACACTTCAATTGCTCCGCCTAAACCTACCAAAGCTCCACTCAAGACAAAAGCAAGGACCATATATTTCTGTACATTAATTCCGGACGCTCGCGAGGCTTGTATATTCTGTCCTATCATGCGAATACGAAACCCTATTGTCGTCCGCCAAAGAAAAATATATACCAGAATAGCAAAAACAACTGCAACTATTGTTCCAAAATGCAGGCGGGTAGGAATAAGGCGGGGAAGATCAACTGCTTGTGTCAAACGTGCAGTCTGAGGGATAAAGGAGCCAAGTTTTACCTGGAGCGGGTCCATTATCGGTCCGCGAAGAAGATAATTCATCCCATAAGCCGCAATGTAATTCAGCATGATGGTGCTCAGGATTTCGTTTACATTAAAATAAGCCTTAAGAAATCCGGCAATTCCTGCCCATATTGCTCCGCAGAGGAATCCAACAAATAAAGCGATTATGATTAGTATCCATCCTGGTAAATTTGGAAAGTTAAGGCAAACTATGGTTGCAGAGAGAGCCCCGGCTACAAGCTGACCCTCCCCTCCGATGTTTAATACGCCAGCTCGAAAGGCAATGCAGATTCCCAGCCCTACAAAAAGCAAAGGGGTTGCCTTGACTATTGTATCTGCTATGGCATTCATGCTCCCAAATGCGCCTTTGAGCAGGGCCTGGTAAGCAGCCAGGGGGCTTATTCCGAGAATGGCAATCATTATTGCCCCAATTAATAACGCAAGGAAGAATGCCGCTATGGGGATAAAGTTCATTAATATTTCTCGGACATTTTTATATTTCATTTTACCACCTTTATATCTTTTACTTACGAATTGCAGTATATATAGGTATAAGTTTTTAAATTAAAAAGTGATTAGTCTTTTATTCAACAGTAATTATTACACCACCTTCTTCGATCTATTCTTCCCATTTAAAATCGGTTATTTCTGCTAATTGGTAAATTTTCATTTTAACTATTTATTTTGGAAGGATATGCTATTTCTCGGATTTTCTTCTGTCTTCGCCGGATCTTCTGTCCTGGCCACTTCTACGTTTAAGTCCTTTATAATTCGGGTCATTAAATTTTCTGCAGCCTTCCCCTGATCTTCTTTCTTTTCCGGAACGGCGCTCTTCTTTCTTTTCCATAGTATTTTTTCTTCCTTTAATTTACCTGTTTAATATTTTTTAAACACTATAATTAAAGTTCTACAAGGGTGATGCAAAATCCTTCTTTTGAATAAAAGTTTTTGGTTTGAGGTTAACCCAGCTTCTGCTCCTGGCACTGCTGATGAGTGCTTCAATTACTTGCATATTTGCCCTAGCATCTTCGAGTGGTACCGGAACCTCTCTATCTTCCAGCACTGCCCGGGAAAACAGGTCTCCCTGAATCGTATATTGGTCGCAAACTTCCAGCACAACCTCTTCAATCCTGTTACCATCTCCATACCATACTTTACATGGCCGGTCAGACGGAGCATTGAAAGG
>NCRO01000620.1 GCA_002849045.2 Candidatus Sediminicultor secundus | reverse complement strand
CTCCAATAAAACCATTGGCCAAAATAACAAAAAGCCAGGGATTGGTATTAAGTAAGAATCCCCCTGCACCTATGCCCAAGGGACCAAGAATATGCTTGTTTATAACTCCCATAGGAGCGGGTCCAGCTAAAGCCTTCCACATCATAATATAGACGACCACCGGAGTAAGACGACACATAAGCCATATTAAGCGGAAAGCAAAACCAGCCCGCCTGTTGATGTTTGTAGTAATCAAGGCAATAACCAAAGCCATTCCCATATTGAAAAAAATTAAAGTTGCACAAACATATATGAGAGTATTATTTAGAATCTTGGGAAAGAACCTATTAGTAAAGATCTTAATATAATTATCTAAGGTCCAGTTTGCCGGCTGCCACCATTTGAGTATTCCAAAATTCGTCATATCCAGATTGGTAAAACTTAAAATAAAAACCATAACTAAGGGAATAAAAAAGAACAAAGTTACCACTACAAGAGAAGGGGAAAGAAAAGCATATGGCAATAAACAGCTCTTTAATTTAGAAAAAAATGATTTTGTGTCTGGGAAACTGGAGAGGGAACTCGTTTCCCTCTCCAGTTGGAAATTATTACTCATTTAATGATTACCTTATCTCCTAATTCGCGATTAAGTCCTTCTACTGCAAAATCAACTGCCTCTTGTGGTGTAAACTCACCAGCTACCACCGCTGCCAGGGCTTCGTAAGTGACCGTGGAATAGGGTCCCCAGTTAGGATTGTTAGGTAGGAAGGTAGTGTAATCTAACATGTAAAGCGCTTCACTCAGCAAACGGGACTCTTTGTAGAATTTATATTCTGTCTGACCCTTAAGGATTCCCAGATGGGTGC
>NCRO01000619.1 GCA_002849045.2 Candidatus Sediminicultor secundus | reverse complement strand
GTCCTCTGGTAGGTTTTTATTAGTTTTTAAAAAATAACTTTTTCCCTACATATAGTGCGGACAATTTGCAGACTATCATCACCAGTTTGATAATGAAATAGGGTGAGGTTGGCAGGTGCTCCCACTTCCAGTTTACCATAATTGTGAGGCATTTCTATAACTTTTGCAGGATTAATAGTACATAAAGGGATGGTTTTTGCCAAACTGTTTCCAGTAAATTTAACAAAATGAGCAATATCCCAATCTAAAAGATGACCGGCCCCGGTAATGATACCGGTACCAGCAAGGCCAAGGTGGCCATCTTTAAATACTTCTACTTCCATATTCCCCCACTTATAAATACCTGGGTTTAATCCTCCAGCTAAAGCAACATCGCTAGTTAATATTAACCTTTCTAAGCCTTTAGCTCGAGCAAATACTTTTACCGCCGAAGCAGGCAAATGGAATCCATCACAAATAATGCCCGCGAATAATTCATCAGCGGCTAATTGTTCCCAGATATAATTGTTTACTTTGGGAAGAATCGAATAACTACCGTTCCCCAGGTGGGTGGAAAATTGTGCGCCCGCTTCTATGGCATCCTTAATTATTTCAGGAGTTGCCCCGGTATGACCGATAGCAATTTTAACACCTGTGCGGGTAACCTTTTTAATAAAATCCATAGAACCTTCCCTCTCCGGGGCAATAGTCACCATCACAATTCGGCCTTCGGCTACTTCCTGCCACTGCATAAATTCTTCAAAATCGGGATCTCGAATAAAACTCGGGTCATGGCATCCTCTTGGACCTTCTTCAGGGGAGATAAAAGGTCCTTCAATATGTATCCCCGGAATAGTTTCCTTGATATCAGTCGAGGTATTTATTGCTTTTGAAATCATTTCTAAATTTTTCAATATTCTTTTATGGGGAAAGGAAATAATAGTGGGGATATGTTGGGTAGTTCCGGAAACAGCGAGATTAGTAATAATATTTCTTAGATGTTCTTCTGAGAAATCTTCTAAACTATAATCACTCCCTTTATAGCCATTTACCTGAATATCAAAAAATCCCGGTGAGACATAAGGCAAATTATGCTCACTTCCGGGTAATAAATTAATATTTTCTATAAAACCTCCCCTAATTTCAACCTCAATAGACTTCTCATTAAAAACAGAAATGCCTTTAATTTTCATAATTATTTCCACCACAATTTTGCTTTCCTGTCGATTTCTTTGATAAAATCACTCTTGCCGTTGATATAATTTTCTACATCGTAAGTATATTTATTTACTAACTTTTCTTTTAATTTTGAATATTCCCGGGCTTTATCCGGGTGAGTAATCAGATATTCTTTAAAATTGATATGTCTTTCAATTTCCTCATTCCCCGCTTGAAATATATGAATATGATGGGTCCTCTTGTTTCCTCCCTTTCTAAAAAATCTTCTTTCCGGAATCCCATATTCACCCATTACTTCATACCCTAATTCTTCCACTTTATGATTATACTGATCAACTGCTTCAATATTTTTTACTTCAACAAGTATATCAATTACAGGTTTTGCTTTGATTCCAGGTATAGCAGTGCTTCCTATATGATGAATATCGACTATAATATCATTTAATATATTTTTAATTTTCTCTGACTCTTCTTTATATATTTTCTTCCAATTTGGATTATAAGAAACTACTCCTACTCTTCTTTTATCTGTTTTTGAGATATTTCTTTTATTTTTCAATTATATAATCCTCTTAGCAAAATCAGCGAAATTTATTCTCCATATATTTAATAAAGAAAATGTAATAACTGGTTTTTGTGGTAATTTATGAATATTATATTTTCTTAGCTCTTAAGGTAAAGGTTAAGGGAATCATCCCTTTGTATTTGGGAAAATACCACCATCCTTCTTCATCTTTTACCATATCGGGAAGCCCTTTATAGAATAATCTGTCATATTCATGTAAGAATTCAATTTTCAAACCAGCTCCGATTAAGGAGGCAAGGATTTCACCCAATGGCCAGGCCCATTCATAAGTCGGATTTTTGGGGATATATTCCCTATCGGAATAATCCGGAGAATCATCATCCCAAAAAGTTGGTTTTTCACCGGGAAAATAAGATTCCTTAATTTTCAATTCTCCCTGTTTATCATCATCAAATATATAGAACAATGGATGCGTCTCCATTATGTAAAAGATGCCCCCGTGTTTCAGATAATGAGAAATTAGCTTCCCCCATTCTTTTATATCCTTTAACCAGGTTAATACACCTTGAGAAGTATAGACAATATCAAATTTCTCTTTCAGGGTGCTGGGTAAATCATAGATATTCGATTCGATAAACCGGGCATTTAAACCTAATGTTCTTTTCAATTCATTGGCAATTTCTATAGATTCCCTGGAAAAGTCTATTCCGGTTACCTGAGCGCCTTCTAAGGCCCAGGACATTGAATCGGTGCCGATATGACATTGAAGATGTAACAAAGATTTATCTTTTATGCTTCCTATCTCCTTTTTCTGTATTTTGTCAATCAATGATTTTCCCTGTTTTAGTTTTTCGATATCATACGATTTATAATGAACCGGGGCTATTTCATCCCAAAATGCCTGATTTACTATTTCTGCTTTTTTATTTATTCTATCAAATCTTTCAGCCATAATATATCCTTTCATATCGGTTAATGTTGACTAATATTTTATAACAAGGATGATTTGTATCGTGACAGGGGATGGTTCTTTGTCACAAATATATCGCATAATAACTCTGCTTTATTTTGCCTAAAAAAGGTTATTCATAAAGGTTTAATACAAATTAATATAGGGTAGGATTCTCCCTTGATAAAAGTGGAATGTTTAAATTTATTTTGTATTACTTTAAATCCTATTTCCTTCAGAAGCTTTAGCCAAGTTTCCAGTTTGAAAATACCACAAAGATGACGGTCGTTATGAATTTCAAGTTTGCCTCCAACACGGACCAAATAGATAAACGTTGCTTCGTAGCTGGTATCAGTAGGATCAGGGTCATAATCGTTCTCGATAAATGTAATCTCCACATCACCTTTGGAATGAGTTGAGTACGTTGTATTGTTTTGCTTAAAATGTCCTGTAGTCTGTTCCACAAAAGTTAGAAAAACACCTCCTGGTTTTAAATGTTCGTAGGTAGTAATAAATGTTTTTTGGAGATCCTCTACGGTCTTAATATAATTAATGGAATCAAGAATAGTGATTGCATCGAATTTTTCTTCCAGCTGTATGGTTCGCATATCACCATACTTATAGTTCACTTCTGGGTTGAGCTTTTTAGCAAGAGTGAGCATATCTTCACTAATATCAAAAGATGTTACCTTAAAATATTTTTTGAAAGTATAATCATTGTGACCCCCGCCACAACCGAGATGGAGTAATGTTTTTACCTCAATCTTTGAATGTTCCTTAATTAGCTTACTAAATAACTCTGTTTCTTCTATATAATTTCCTACAGGACTAATTATTGGCCATGTCCAGGCAAGATCACCATATAATCGCCGTTCATCCTTTCCAGATGAAATTTTCATTTTGTATTCCTCTATTCTAAATTTTCACTCCCTTAAGACTAAATTTGATTTCATACAAAACCTTTAGGTCTTGCAAATTACTTGTCAAGGAATGGTCATTTGGCAAACTTTTTGTCAGATATGTTAAGCAAGTTATTTATCTCAGCATTTTGTATATAGGTTTTATCATTGCTAAAACAAAAATTACTCCATACCAATACCAATCTAAGTTAAGTAGTGGTTTCCAAAGTTTGGCTATCATTAAAACAAGAGCGGCAGAACTTAATTGAATTAATTTTATGTCAATTAAGTCATATTCTTTTATTTTCAAATCTACCCAATTTTTAACACCCATCTTGATTCCACCTCTTTTCAGTTTACGGTAAGTAAACCAGCAAACATTTCACAAATCTTTTATCTCTTATTTCTTTTTCTTTAATTTAACAGCGGTGCCGTATACAAACATCTCTGCAGCTGATTGCATAATTGATGAGGTAGTAAAACGAATACATACTATCCCATCTGCGCCCATATCTTCTGCTGCGGCAATCATCCGGTCAATAGATTGTTCTCGGGATTCCGCCAGTAATTTGGTAT
>NCRO01000618.1 GCA_002849045.2 Candidatus Sediminicultor secundus | reverse complement strand
CTTTATCATTTATCTTGTTCAAATCTACTAAGAAAATTATATTCAAATAGTTTCATACTCCTCTAAACGCTTTTGGCTTCCAGTGGTGGTCGTCTGTCTGCACTTCGTTTAATATATTCAGTGATCCCTACAAATAGTGCTAAAAGAACAGCCAGTACCTGTGGTAAGGTGGTAGGATACATAATTAGAATGATAGCTGTTATAAGCATAAATGATTTATACCAGGGTAATCGACGAACAAAGTATTGTTCTCCTAAAGCCCCCATACAGAAAACAGCTACTAATCCTCCTAACACGGCTAAGATAACCTCTGAAAAAGTGGATACCCCTCGGGGGAGAAGAGCCGGATGGTAGACAAAGTAAAAGGGAATTAAATAGGCCGCCATCCCCAATCTCATAGCGGTATAACCCGTCTTCCAGATATCGGCTCCCGCAATTGCTGCACCAACATAAGCAGCTAAAGCTACTGGCGGAGTAATAGCCGATACTCCACCCCAATAGTAACAAAAGAGATGCGCTACCAACGGTGCAACACCAAGAGATACCAAACCAGGAGCCACCAAAGTAGCAGTTATGATATACACTGAAGTAGTGGGTAAACCCATGCTTAAAACTAACGAGGCAACTGCTGATATAAGTAAGGTTGGCAATAACAAACCCTGACCTAATTTAACAATGCTATGGGTGAGGAGCATCCCTAAACCCGAAAGTGAAATACTGCCCACAACAAAGCCTATTGTACAACAAACAATTGCTGTAGATATCACGTTTTTTGCTCCCAACTGTAGAGCATCAATTATATCTCGTAGGCTCATCCGTGTTTCTTTACGCAATGCGCTAATCACAATAATTGCCATTGTGGAAAAAAAAGCTGCATATAGAGCAGTATACTTAAGCATAAGCATTGTTATAAGGATAACAATCGGTAAGAATAGGTGTCCCTGCTGTATGATTACTACTTTCAAGGCAGGGAGACGATTTCGCGGGATTCCTACCATTCCAACTTTCCGTGCCCGTAAATGGACTTGATAGTAAACGGCTATATAGTAAAGGATGGCCGGTAAAGCAGCCCCAGCCGCAACATATGCATAGGGTTTTCCCAAGTATTCTGCCATAATGAAAGCAGAAGCCCCCATCACCGGGGGAAGAAACTGTCCGCCACAGGAAGCCACAGCCTCAACAGCAGCAGCGAAATATCCTTTAAAGCCCAAACTCTTCATAAGAGGAATGGTAAACGGACCAGTTGCTGCCACATTAGCAGCAGAAGATCCTTGAATAGTTCCCATTAAGCCACTAGCAATAATTGCTACCTTAGCCGGTCCACCGGGAGTGTGTCCTGCCGCCGCTAAGGCTAAATTAGCAAAAAGTTTTGTAGTACCAGACTTATTTAAAAATGCTCCGAAAAGAATGAAGAGGTACACATAAGTAGCACTCACTCCTGCAGCAATGCCAAAGACTCCTTCTATACTCATATACATATGGGCTACAACCCGGTTAAAAGTGAAACCACCGTGCTGTAAGATGCCAGGCATATAGGGCCCCACAAATAGATAAATAATGCAGATCCATGATAAGCTCAGAATAACAAATCCCATTGTCCGACGGGCAGCTTCCATAAGTATTAGACAGAAAATAGCACCCACGAAAATATCGTAATTGATAGCATAACCACCTCTAATAGCAATGGTACGGTAATGATAAACTAAATAAAACGAACACCAGACAGCGATAATACCCAATGCTAAATCTATAAACCCCGGATTTCTATTTTTATCAGTTTTAGCCGAAGCAGGATATAACATAAAAGTAAGAAAAAGAATAAAGGCCAGGTGTATGGGTCGTTGTTGCATAGCTGGTAAAGGGCGATATCCACCGGTATAAAGGTGAAAGAGTGATGAAGTAAC
>NCRO01000617.1 GCA_002849045.2 Candidatus Sediminicultor secundus | reverse complement strand
ATATAAAGCTATTTCTAAGATTACAAAACCGATAGCGGATGCTACACATAATATTTCTAAAATATCTTTTTTTATAATTGAAATAAAACTGAAATCTGGGATTATAGGGCAAGGATACTTGTTATCTTTTCATTATTCCCCAAATGCAATTTTAGGGGCTTTAAAAGATATCAAGAATTTTGCAGTTGGTTACAATGTCTACGAAACAGTAAAAATTAAACATGATTTTGAAGTTAATGCAGAATATTTTGGAAATTTGGGATTGCAAAGATGGGGCTTGGCTATTCTTAATGTTGCCATGTGGGACGCATGGGGGAAAACATTAAATCAGCCAATATGGAAAATATTTGGAAGTAAAGTGCGAAAAGTTCCCATTTATGGAAGTGGAGGATGGCTTTCATACAGTGATAATGAATTAATAGATGAAGTGCTAAACTATAAATCAAGAGGCTTTAAAGCTGTTAAGATAAAAGTAGGTTCTAAAGAAATTGAACGGGACATAGAAAGACTAAGAAAGGTTAGAGAAGCGGTAGGAACAGATATTAAGATTATGATGGATGCAAATCAAGGATTAGATGTTCCAACAGCCTTAAAACTTTCTAAAGAAGCTTCGAAAATTGGCATTCATTGGTTCGAAGAACCCATTCTCAACACTAATTTTGCAGGCTATGAAACACTTAAAAGGAAAACATCCATTTCTTTGGCTATGGGCGAAAGGGAATACAACTGCGAGCCACTAAAAGAGCTTATTAGAAGAAATGCAATAGATTTGTGGCAGCCTGATATTATCCGTATTGGTGGTGTAGAAGAGTGGAGAAATTCAGCTGCGATTGCGAATGGATACAATATACCGGTATTGCCGCATTTTTATAAAGATTATGATGTTCCACTTTTATGTACCATCTCAAACGGTTATGGTGCAGAGTCCTTTGACTGGATTGATAAAATTATTGACGAGCCAATGAAAATTGATAATGGGTATGCGGTTCCACGTGAAATTGCAGGGTGGGGATTTAAATTCAAAGAAGCGTCTTTACATGAGGTTAAATGATGGCAAAAAAAATAATAGACACATTAATTGAATTATTTTCTTTAGAGGGAAGAGTGGGAATTGTTACAGGTGGATCAAAGGGAATAGGTCTCGCAATTTCTTTATTGCTTGCAGATGCAGGGGCTAAGGTTTATGCTGTTAGCAGAACAGGGAAAGTAGAAGATGAATCTCATCCCACAAATAAAAACATTATTCATGTCCCCTTAGATATAACTGGAAAAAATGAAGCAAAAAAATTAATTACAGAAATAGGAAATGAGGAAGGTTTAGATTTTTTAGTTAATAATGCGGGCATTACCTATAAGGGAAAAGCAGAAAAATTTGATTTAGACCAGTGGGATTTTATTCATAAGGTAAATGTGGATGCTGTTTTTTACTTGTCGCAATTTGCGTATCCTTATTTAAAAGAATCAAAGTTTATTGGGCGTATTGTGAACATATCTTCTATGGCAGCTCACCTGGGGTTTTCTGAAGTAGTACCTTACTGTTCGACAAAAGCAGCTGTACTGGGAATTACACGAGGTCTTGCTGTTGAATGGGTAAATGATAACATGTTGGTTAATTCTGTTGCACCAGGATGGTTTCCTTCTAAGATGACACAGCAGGTTATGGATGAAGAAAGAAAGAAAAAGATATTAAATCGTATGCCTTTACATAGGTTTGGTGAAACAAAGGATATTGGAGCAATGGTATTATTTTTGCTTAGTAATGGCGCGAAATATATAACCGGTCAAGATTTTGCCGTTGATGGAGGTACTCTATCATATGGGTATTAATCATGACAAAATCCATGTCCTAATTAGTACCGAATCAAATTTGACGATAAATACGTGTTTGGAATAACGAAATGTAAAAAAGAGATATAATTGTAAAATTTCGTGATTAATGAAAAGGTAAATATTATAAATAAAAACAGGAGTATTTAATGATGAAAAAAAGCATAGTAGTTTCAAATGCATCAACCATATTTTCAGTCTTGGATTTTAAAATAAATTTAGAAGAGAATATAGAAAAAATTGCGAGCTTGGGTTTTGACGGTGCAGAATTGCATGTTGGAAATCCAAAAGATTTAAATGTGGAAAATGTTATTAAGGTAATAAAAGAAAATAATTTAGAAGTCCCCACTATAGGGACAGGGCAAGCTTATACGGAGGAGGGTTTAAGTTTTTCCGATTCCAATGAAGTTGTTAGGAAAATGGCAGTTAAAAGAATAAAAGACCAGATAATTTTTGCTTCCCATTTTAATTCCCAGGTAACTATCGGCTCAATAATGGGAAAAATCGAAGAAGGTGTGAACAAAACAGATGCCGAAGAATGGGCTATTGATTGTTTGAGAAAATGTACAGAATTTGCAAAAGAATACAATGTCCGACTTACTTTAGAACCGCTAAATAGATACGAGAGAAATTTTATTAATACCCTAAACGAGGGAATTGAATTTATTAAGAGAGTAGGAGCATCAAATTTAGGGCTATTAGCAGATACTTTTCATATGAATATAGAAGAAATTTCTATTTATAATAGTATTATCCAAGCTAAAGACTATATTACCCATGTCCACTTTGCAGACAGTAACCGGTGGGTACCCGGCTACGGTCATCTGGATTTTGCGAAGATAGTTCAAACTTTAAAAAAGATAGGTTACCAGGGATATGTATCCGCGGAGACACTTCCTTTGCCTGATCCGGATAATTGCGCCCGCCTTACTATTGAAGCATTAAATAAATTGAATATTAATTAATAGCTTCTTTCACAATAAAAATAGTTTTTAAAGAATGAGAATTTTAGTTATTTCTTGATTTTTAAAAAAAGTTTTTAAATTATTTTTATAGCTAATTGCGAGCTGTTATTATTAGTTTCATAAAACCAATAGAATATATTCTCTAGGAAGTATTTTATCATCTAATTACAAAATTAATGTTATAGCTAATAAAAGTATGAAACTAAGTGTCTCAACTCTACTTTCCGCGAGTGCCAGTCCAACCTGTAACGGAAGAAAAACTTACCACAAGGAAGTAAATTTGAAATTTTTATTTGAGAGGTCAATATATAAAAAGCATTAGAAAAGCCTTGTTTTAAAAGGGAAAATATCTTATAATGGATACACTAAAACAAAAAAACAACAAAAGTGTTAGTGTATGAAAACCAAATGAGATTATTTTAGTTTAAAAGGAGAATTTTATGAGCAAAAAAGATATTTTGCACTTATTCAATAAGTGTTATGGTGATAGATATGAGGCCTATATATCTTCTATAAAATCAGAAAAAAAAAATTACTTTTTTATGGCAAAAGATGATCACAATAAATATTTAATAGTTATTGGTACTCATGGAATTTGTAAAGATTTTGAAGGTAATAATTTAGAAGAAATCAAAATTGATAAAGATGAACTGATAGTAAAGAGATGTTACTTAGATCACCGTAATCTTAATTTACTGCGAGGAATATTTCCTTACCTCAATCCTTCTTTTTGTGGTCTACGGGCTTCTTTTGGCACCGGAGATCGCTTGGGAATAGCTACTCCAGCCCATCTTCAGGCTTTCCAAGGTAAAGATATTTTTCCGATTTTAGCTCAGCAGTCGGTTAGGGAGATGGCTCGAACTGAGAGAGATTGGCAGAAAGTTTTAGATGATACACTATGGGGTTGTTTCGAGGCAGGTTACATTGGCCCTTTTAGGGCTTGTTCTAAAACCATATATTTCGTAATCGGATGCACGTTTATTAAAAACTCTTGATTTTCATACATAGACTTGATAAGCTTGTAAATTATATCTTCAGGAACATCTTCTCGAGCAGCCAATACAGCCGAGCCAGCGAAGGTTTTTACTGGTTTATCTTGCCCGGGAAAAGCCCCAGCAGGAAGAGTAAAGGGGAAGTCCATTTCTTTTGTCATAGCCTCAATAATATCATCATCTATGTCTACAAATCGAGCAAATCCGGTTTGCATCATCTCGGTATAACTCGCTGATCCAGCAGCATCTGGCCAAATTGCAGCATCAATTTGACGATTACGGACTTGGTCTATACACGTTTGATGTACAGTAAACTCCTCAATAATATCATCGTAAGTCCAACCAAGTACTTCCATAATTTGTTTCCAATAATTTTCACCAGTACTCCCTAGCATGCCAACGGAAACTCGTTTACCTTTTAGGTCACGTACGCTTTTAATGTCCGGTGCCCACTCCATAGCTACAAAATTTTGCGGATTGGGATATACGTGGGATACAAATCTCATTCCCTTGTAGCGATCCTTTTCACGATCAGCCCACTGACCAACATTATTATAGGATTGATAGGCTGGATTAGCACTTAAGAATGAAATCTCTACTTCCTTATCTGCTAATAAATCAACATTATTTGCGCTACCTTTAGTCGCTTGTATCGAAACCTGCAAATCTGGAAATAGATCATTCCATAATGAAGCCATACCCGCACCCAAACGGTAGTAATTACCTCCTGATCCCGCTGTAGCTAATCTAATAAAAGTCTTAGCGCTAACAGCAACACCACACATTACCAATAAACTAATTATTAGTAATAAAATAACACATTTCTTTAACATTATAAACCTCCATAATAAATTTTATTTTTTTTCAGGAACTTAACTTGTACTTTTTTTAATGTTGTTTTTCACCTCCTTTTTTATTTTTTGGGTATTTTGATTTAAGACATTAATCCATTAAACATCCGCCATTTACATCCAGAACTTCACCAGTTATGAATTTTGCTTTGTCTGAAACCAAGAATACCACCGCTTCTGCAACATCCTCAGGTTCTCCTAATCGACCAAGTGGAATATCTGCAATAATGCTTTTCCTTTTCTCTTCTGACCATTCCTTGCTCATATCTGTTTCAATGGCATGGGGTGCGACGACATTGACATTTATATTATACGATGCTAATTCTCTGGCCAACGACTTCGCCAGGCAAGTCATGCCTGCCTTAGAGGCCCCGTAGCAAGGAGCAGAAGCAAGGTCTCCAATCTTTCCTGCAATAGAGGATATATTTACAATCTTTCCGTATCTCTGTTTCTTCATAGTTCCTACAACTGCTTTTGTACAATTGAAAGCACCTTTAAGATTTACATCCATAACCCTATCCCAATCTTCTTCTGTAAGATCCTCTATCGAACCACGCTTTATAATTGCGGCATTGTTTACCAAAATATCAACTCGTTTAAATTTCTTAAGGACCAATTGTACCATTCGATTAACTTCTTTACTATCTGAAACATCTACCTGGATGGCTAAAGCTTGCCGGTCCAAGGATTTAATTTCCTTGGCTACTTCTTCAGCCGTTTGAATATCAACATCGATAGCAATTATATTTGCCCCTTCCCGGGCTAAGGCTATAGCTATAGCCTTCCCTATGCCTCTACCAGCACCGGTCACTATAGCAACTTTATTGACTAAATTCATCTATTTATCTCCTTATATAACCTTTTTATTTACTGCTTGAGGGTTAACCATTGCCCTCGGCAATCCTCCTTTTAAAACGGAAAGCACTGCCTTGGCGGTCTTGGTCTTCAACTCAACATAGGATTCTTCTGAGTAAAAAGAGATATGGGGTGTAATAATCAGATTATCTAACTTTGGTAAAAGATTTTCCCAATCAGGTGGCTCTTTTTCCATCACATCCAAAGCCGCTCCAGCAATCCATCTTTCCTTAAGGGCTACATAAAGATTCCTTTCATCAATAATTGGTCCTCGGGCAGTATTTATTAAATAGGCAGTTTTTTTCATAGTCTTTAGTTCACTTTCTCCAAAGGAATGTCTGGTCTTGCCCGTTAGGGGAGCATGAATGGAAATAAAATCTGAATCAGATAATAATTGAGGAAATTTAACCAGTTTTATTTCCCCATTAACTTTGGAAATATAGGGGTCATAAGCTATAATTTTAAAGCCAAATCCTGAAGCTTTTTGAGCTACAGCTCTGGCAATCCTTCCCAAGCCAAAAAGACCCAAAGTTTTACCTTTGGTTCGAAAAAGAGGCTTGGCCAAAGTAAAATCCCATTTTTTCTCCCTTATTTTACTATCAAGTAAAGTTATTCCTCGTGCGCAGGCTATGATTAAAGCCATAGTATGGGTAGAGACCTCATCAATACAGTAATCCGGAACATTCGCTACGATAATCCCATATTCAGTAGCTGCTTCTATATCAATATTATCCACTCCCACTCCGTAGCGAGCAATAACTTTGCATTTCTTTAATGATTCAATCACTCTTCTGGTTATAGGTGCATATTGATTAATTATTCCACCAGCATCCTGAGCTACTTCTATCACTTCATCCTCTGTATTACAGTAAGCCAAAACAAACTCCGGATCAATTTCACTTAATATTTCTTTTTCTATTTCTACAGAAGGGTGGTCACAATCAGTTATTACTACTTTTGGCCTTTTGTTAGACATAGATCCTCCTAACCTTAATTCTAAAACTTAACCTGTTTTTTATTTTTAGTAACAGTCCTACCTTTGCACTCTGCCTGATGTTGCTCCTCCAGCTAAGTTTTTTACCTCTTCAACTGAAAGCAAAGGCAGATCACCGGGAATAGAATGCATAAGGCAAGATGCTGCTACCGCAAATTCAAGGGACTCTTTATCATCGGCTAAGTTATTAATACCGTAAATTAAACCTGAGGCAAAAGTATCTCCTCCTCCTACCCTATCTATAATATTATTAATTTCATACTTTTTTGAGATAATAAACTCTTCCCGATTATTAAGCACTGCTGACCATCCGTTATGGTCTGCAGAATGGCTTTCTCTTAAAGTTATAGCAATTTTTTTAATATTTGGATATAAATTAAGAACTCTATCGGTCAATTTTCTATACTTTTCTGTTTGGAGTCTTCCTGACTCTACATCCACATCCACTTTAACCCCAAGAGACTTCTGACAGTCCTCTTCATTTCCTATAGCAATATCAATATATTTAACCAACTCACCCATTACTTGGGGGGCAGGCTTCCCATACTTCCATAACTTTTTTCTAAAGTTAAGATCACAGGAAATAGTAATGCCTTTTTCTCTCGCTTTTTTTACTGCTTCCAAGGAAAGCTCTGAGGCTGAAAGAGAAATAGCCGGAGTAATTCCGCTAATATGAAACCAACTTACTCCGTCAAATACCTTATCCCAGTTAATATCGCCAGGTTTTGCTTCAGCAATAGCTGAATGAGAACGATCGTAAATAACCTTGGAGGGTCTCTGATTAGCTCCGGCTTCTAAAAAGTAGATACCTAATCTGTTTCCTTTTCTTACAATAAGTGTAGTATCTACACCATGCCTTCTCAGTTCTCTAATACACGCATCTCCGATTGAGTTATTAGGGATTACAGAAACATAGGCAACGTTTAAACCAAATCGGACTAAACCCACGGCTACATTTGCTTCCCCTCCTCCAAAGGTAGCTTCCAGGAGAGGACTCTGAAAAAATCTCTCCCAATTGGGTGGTTTAAGCCGCAACATTATTTCCCCAAAAGTAATATACTTTTTCATTGTTTTCTCCCTTTCAAAAATTATTTTTGCAAAAGATGAATAGCAAATCCTGATACTTCTTGATCTAAATAGATTGCTTTAAGTTTGCCCTCCTTTTCTTTAGCAGTCTCCGGAAGAACTGGAATACCTTTCATTTTTAGGTAGGCTATTGCCCTGTGAATATTGTTAGTGGCTATGGCAATATGACCGCGCTTCCCCAAATACTTATTTTTAATAACCTCAAATCCTGAACCAGCAAAAATAGAGCTTGTTCCCTCTTTTATAGGAAAATAAAAAAGACGTGAAAGTAGGTTGGCAGAATTAAGAGCTTTATCTTTGGTTTCCTCATTTATTCCCAGATGGGCGAACTCAAAACCGAGCATTATAGAAACAGCTTCCTTGGTAAGTCTGGTAATCTCATCAAAATTACCCGAAGAAATAAGGTCGGTCTTTACCATCCAACTACCACCACAGGCAAGTACTTTATTATTGGACAAGTAAGAACATAAGTTATTCTGATTTATCCCGCCGGTGGGAATAAATTTTATCCCGGTATAAGGTGCTGACATAGATTTGAGAAGTGGTAATCCTCCTGATGCTTCAGCAGGAAAATATTTTACTACCTCAATT
>NCRO01000616.1 GCA_002849045.2 Candidatus Sediminicultor secundus | reverse complement strand
TTCTTTCTATTGTGTTTGTTCTTTTTCGTTTTTTTTTTTTATTTTTTTCTCTTTATTTTTTATATTTATCAGGGCGTATGCAATACGCCCCTACTACATATTACTCATTACGGGCAGATACAAGGTCTGCCCCTACATTTTTTAATTTCTATCTTACGCGATACTCGATACGCAATACGACATACTAACGACTAAATTAACTGGTAAACCGGCAAACTGGCTAACCGGACAACTAAAATCTAGCGACTATTCACTATTCACTAACGACTAGTTCTTCTGCTGCCTTTAAAGTGTTCTGCATCAGCATAACATTAGTTATCGGCCCTATTCCCCCCGGAACCGGAGTAATAACAGATGCTTTATCTAAAACTTCTTTATAAGCTACATCCCCCACTAATTTTCCTTCTACCTCATTAGTCCCTACATCGATAATTACTGCTCCCTCTTTTACCATATCCCGCTTAATTGTCTCTGGTTTTCCTACTGCAGCAATCAGAATATCTGCCTGACGAGTAAAGTAGCTTAAATTATTGGTTCGAGAATGACAGATAGTAAGAGTAGCATTGGAATGCTGCTTTTTCTGGAGAAGTATGAGGGCCATTGGTCTTCCTACAATATTACTCCTTCCTACGATAACGGTGTGTTTCCCTTCTACTACAATATTTTCTCTCTTCATTAATTCATATACTGCATAAGGAGTGCAAGGCAAAAACTCCGGTTTACCTAAAGCCAGTCTTCCCATATTAATGGGGTTAAAACAATCTACATCTTTGGAAGGATTTACTGCTTCCTGGATCCGCTCCTGGTTTATATGCTCAGGAAGGGGAACTTGCACTATAATACCACTTACTTTTTTATTCTTATTCAAATTATTTATGAGTTTTAAGAGTTCTTCTTCGGTTGTTTTGGAAGGCAAACTATGTTTTTCAAAATCAATAGAAGTTCTTTCGCAGGATTTAGAAATCATCTTAACGTAAAATAAGGATGCCGGGTCCCCTCCCGCAATGACTACTGCTAATTTTGGAGTTATTTTATATTTATTGATAAAATCTTCTACCTTTGTCTTTAAAGATTCGCTAATCTCTTTAGCTATTTTTCTTCCGTCAATAATCTTGGCCATAATAAATGTTTCTCCTTTTTGTTATATTTTTTATAAAATAGAGCCCATGGTTTTCCATGGGCTCTATTTTATCTTTCATTC
>NCRO01000061.1 GCA_002849045.2 Candidatus Sediminicultor secundus | reverse complement strand
ACTATCATAAGTGGTCTGAAAATACTCTGCATCTATACGGTGAACTCCAAACGCTTTAGAAAGATTTGCCGTATAAGAAAGTTTATATTTTGCCTGAAAACCTTTTAATCCCAGTTTTTCTAAAAGAAGGCTTTCAGCTTGGGAGTAAAGGGATTTTGCTTTTTCGATTAAATCAAAAAAGTTTTTAGCAAGTGTCTCTATCTCCTGCTGAAAATCTGCATCAAATAGAGGAATTAGCAGTTCTTCTACTTCTCCACAGCTTAAGTTAAACTGTTCGGTTTGCCTGCATAACATCCAAAATTGTTCCCTGCCATATTTAGAGTTTAAAAATATGGTCAGATAGAAGGGATTGAGCAAATTCTCATCCGTTTTTATAACCGCAATGTTTTGGTTGGTTACTGATTGTGGATAGTAATCTAAGAAAATCGCCGCTCTGCCAATGATGTCATAGTGTGCTCCGCTAATTGTTACCGTAACATTCTTGAATTTTAAGTAATCACTCTCCGATAAACTTCGAGCAGGCAAGAAATCTGAATTTTCAAAATCAATTAATCCTTCTCTTAAATTATCTGTCTTTAAAAAATGAATTCTTATATCATCCTGGTAAATATCTCGATCTCTTGGGATATACCCCGCCCTAACCGGTTCTACTACAAGATATCCTAATTTTCTGATAATAGTAATTTTCTTTAAGTCCTTCTCTAATTTAAGAAAGCTTGTACGGTAACGGCCTGCATCAAACCTTTTATCCCCTTCAATTTCTGATAATTTCACAATACTTATCCTGGCCATATTTTTTAAGCCCTCCAGAAATTAAAATTCTGCTCTTTGGCAAATTTAACAAAAGCTTCGGCTATTTCATCCATATCATGGTCAATTATTGGGTGTCCATGTTTATCTAAAAGTAATTCACCTTTAAGCCCTTTTTTATATCTATATTCTCCTTTATTATTTTTAAGCGATTTTTGGTTCACCGCAAAGAAAATGGGATAATCAATTTCTTTTATTATTTTGCCATCTAACCAGAATTTCTTAAACTGTTCGGTTATCTCTTCATCATTTAAGGTTAAATAGATTTGCCCGCCCAAGGTTCTTTGAGAAATTTCTTTGTTAAACTTTTCAATTTTACCGGTCAAGGCATCAATTTCTTTTCTCGTTTCTTCTATTTTTTCATCATTTAAAATATTGCCCTTTAATTTTTCATGTTTCTCCCTTAAAAGAACTTGCATCTCTTGTAATTTCTCAATTAAAGCTTTGAGTGATTTCTTACTTTTGATTTTTTCGGTCTCTTCAACGTCCGAACTTTCAATGCTTTCTCCTGATTTTATCTTTGCTTTAAAATAAGTATTAATAAAAGATTTTAGTTCTTCGGATAGCTCTCCCTCACATAACAATTTATCCCAACTCGTATTTTGGTAATATTTTTTTACTTCTTCTACCAGATCGACACATTCAGTTAAAGCCTTGAGTAATTTCTTTCTCTTAATTTCTTCGATTTTTTCGGTCTCTTTGGCCTCTTCGCCTTCCGTGCCTTCAATTTTTTCTTCTAATTTTTTCCTTGTTTCTTCTTCTAATTCCTCTCTTTCCTCAAAATATATCTCAACGAAAGATTTTAATTCTTCGTTTAGTCCTTCCTCGGAAAGCAATTTATCCCAACCCACATCCTGATATTTTTTCTTTAATCGTTCTACAAATTCGAACCATTCTCTTTCACATTTTACTTTAATCCCCTGGATTTTCTTTTTTTCCTCATTGGTATATTTTTGCAAAAATAAGATACTTGTTTTTATTTCGCTGTGAGGTTTAAAGGTGTTTCTATGTAAACCCACTACTGCCAAAATTCTCGCTCCATCTATAATGAATCTACGGATATATTCAGCGCTTGCACTATTTAACAAGACCTGGGGTAAAATAATTGCCATTCTACCACCAGGTCTTATAAACTGTAATGAACGATCTAAGAAAAGGATATGTCGACCAATTTGTTTTACTAATCTGCTATTTTTCACTGCTAATTGATAAAGCCTTAAAACATCTCTTTCCTTCACTTTGTCAGAAAATAGTGGATTGGTCATGAGAAGGTCAAAATCAAAATACAAAAACCTGTTTTGATTATCCCTATCTTTCTCGGGGTTTTTAGGAAATCTCAGAAGCCTCGGTTTTAAGGCTGCTTTTATTTCATCGTTCCATAGCAAAGGGTTCAATGAATCACCATGTACACCGCCGCCAAATATACGGGATTTGCCATCTCCAACTATGATGTTAATAGCTTTGGCAATTTTTACAGCTTCTTTGGTAAAATCTATTCCGTATATATTGTTTTGTGTAAAATTCTTCGCCGCTATAGGAAGTCCCTTGCCGGTAATCACGCCACCAGCAACCCACTTAACAGAATGCAGTAGAAAACCTGCTGAACCACAGTCCGGATCAATGACAAATTCGCGAGCTTTAGGGTTTAACATTTTTACAACCATATCCTGAATAGGTCTGGGTGTAAAGAATTGTCCCTCTTTCTTTTTATACTCCTCAGGAATTAAATACTTAAAAGCTTCATCAATTACTCGTAAATTTGAATTAAGCAGCTTTATTTTTTCTAAAAATGATACACAGACTTTTAAATGTGTATCCTTGAGTTCTATTTTATCCGCAGAATCGAATACTCCTGCCCAGCTTCTTTTAGCCCCTTCTAAGAGAATAGTAATAGCTCTTTTTACTTGTTTCGGACTTCTATCTCCGGCAAAAAATTCTAATTGGTAGTCAGGATTATTTATTCCATTCCACTCATCATAAAGCTTAGCATAAATCAATTTAAAAATTTCATCAAAAACCTTAACTTCAGCATCTCCCAAAACAAGTTTTTCAAGATCTAATAATATTTTTTTAAGTGTATTTTTACCTTGTTTTAGTTCATTGTGTTCCTCTAACCACTTAAAAGCCCGTCTTTCAATTAATATCTCACCAAGCGTTTCTGATATTTTAGGGATTTGAGGAATTTCTACAAATAAATTGGGTTTCTCTCTATGGAGTCTTATTATCTCATTCCCATTTGACCAAATACCAATAGGAGCACCTTCCGTACTACAATAACTTTTAAGCTGTTCTAACCCGGCAGTTCGATCAGGTTTTTTTATTTCAAATAAAATATAATAATGTTTTAAATCCTCCTGGAAAACTACAATATCTATGGCTTGAGACTCTATTTGAGAAGCAAAATTGATGGTTTTCTTAACGCCAATTCGTTCTTTGGGATAATTATATTCATTAACTAATCGGTAAATCCAGAGTTGTCTAACTATTTCTTCCGGCTTAGCTATTTTATTTCTATTTTTAATTTGACATTTTATGAAATATTTTCCTTCTTGCTCTATTATTAATTTTTTAATTGCATTAATCTCATCCGAATTAAAAAGAGATAGGCCATGTTTAACATCTGGTGCAGAAAATATTTTTTGGAGATTTAATCTATCCGGCATATTTTACCCCCTCTCCATCTTTATTTTGAATATTTGAATTTCTGTTTTAATCCTACTTTAATAACTTTAATTATATATTCTATATCACACCACATATATCCTTCTTTTTAACCTAAAAATTAAAAAAACCCGAACAATAGAATAAATTCGGGCTTTTAATTAAGTGGAAACCCCACAGGTAAACCGGTGGTATTCTGCCCTTCGGGTTAATAAAAATTTAGAAAAAGCTACTGAATTACTTAGCAGAAACGACTATCCCCGTGACATTGGGGTAATTTGACTATGGTAAAATGACTGTTTAAATTTTGATGCGGTTAGACTGAATTATTCTATTTGATGTTTACCTCCCAG
>NCRO01000615.1 GCA_002849045.2 Candidatus Sediminicultor secundus | reverse complement strand
AATTACTAAAAACTCATAAAGTGACTCATGAGCGCTAATTCTCATCCCTCTCCACCGTTCTATAACGGGAGCTAAAATATCATTATTACCGAATTCATTATAAAATTCATTTAAATCTGTCTTCATATCGAACCGATACTCAATTTCGGATAAGATTTCACTAGCTATCGAATCAGATAGCGGAGTGCGTGAATATATAACTCTCTCAACAACTGGATTATCCACATCTCTTGTTCCTTTCATTTTTATTCCATACACTTTTTCATTAATTCGAAATGTTTGCCAGAAAGTCATATTTTGGGAGTAAACATCTGAAGAAGGAAAATGGTAAGATTTGTGAAATATACCTTCAAAATTAAATTGTGGAACAGGATATAATTTATACTTATATCTGTTTTTTGATACAATTACTTTATCACTCATTAACAACACCTCCGAAGAAATGCTCTATGGATTTTGAAGGATAACTTTTCTCAGTATTATGTTCAAATTTATGGTAACCAACATAAGCAACCCATTTCCAGTTTATTGTGTGTTGACTTATTTTTACATCAAGTTCAATTTGAATACTATCTCCCTTATTAACTTCAATAGGTTCTTTTATGGGGAGGAAAGTTTGATACCAGTGAGTTCTTGGATTATCAGGAGAGGTATCCAAGATTATATTTTCGGTAAGGTAAGCTTTAAACCAACCCACAAACCCATGTAATACTC
>NCRO01000614.1 GCA_002849045.2 Candidatus Sediminicultor secundus | reverse complement strand
TATTTTGACTCATTGCTGTGTAAGATCACAAGTAATAAGCTTTTACTTTTTTCAGATTAGTAAATTCTGGTAATATAAGAACCGTATCTAAAAAGGTCCAGATAACGAATTTCTCCCGGAAAGTACCACAAGCGTTAGTCAATTTATTTACTTCATCATTATTTAATGGTTCTCTTTTGTATTGGTAGGGCATAGATTTTTTTCTATTGATTTCTAATACGACCTATCCCCTTTTTCAATTGGTTAAATTCTGGGAGCAAAATTACATCATTCTCATTTGGTCCTGTATGGATTAAGACCACAGGGATTCCTGACAAGTCTCGCAATTTTATAATAAATTGTTTTGTTTTAGGGTTTAGCTTCTCCCAATGCTGTATACCCCTGTTCTTCCAGCTAAGGTAATCGGTGAAAGTGACTGCTATATGAGTGGGGTTTATAAGTTCGAGTGCCCATTGGAATTCTTCCCAACTCCATTCAAAAATTCGTTCTATCTTTCCAGAGTCTGTCTGAATTTTGCATTCCAAAGGGATAGTACATCCAAGTCGTCTTTCCAACTCTTTCCAGCTTATCTCTCGTCCCAATGTAGGGCCACTACTCCCTGGGACGCGCAAGGATATTGTCCGCACAACCATAATAATATAACGAACCTCGAAGGGAGTGAGGCCAGTTTCCGCCAGTAAGCCAGAAGGTGTTACGTTCTTACTAGTACAGTAAGGGTAAAAACCATGATTGAGAGACAGTAATACTCCCTGTGACCCTTCTAGTAAACCCAATCCACCGTGTTGTCGAAAGGGCTTTAGGACTTCTCTAGTAGGTCGGATTAGACCTGTTTGTTTTAATGATTCATCATCCCTTGCTAATAGACATGTGCTGTCTCGCAATACCTTTCGCGATGCTGTTGCACCTACACCTCTATACGTTGAACCACGCATTTTAGCAGATTTCTTATCACATGCAGCATCCTCAGATCTAACTAATGCTGCTTGGGGATCAATAAAAAGTCTTTTTCTGATTGATAAACCTGATCTTTTCTCTATATCATTAACCTCTAGCAAAAAACTTTCTTTTTTAAAGATCATGCCAGGACCGAGAAGAAGCAGAGTTGTAGGAGATACCCAAGCAACTGGTACCGCTCGTCCTGTATAAGCTTTTCCTTTAAAATAGAAACGATGCTCCGCGTTGTCCCCGCCTACGCGAATAGCGTAATCATATCTTACCTGCTTAGCTAACAGCGACGCTATTGCACCTGTACCTA
>NCRO01000613.1 GCA_002849045.2 Candidatus Sediminicultor secundus | reverse complement strand
TTATTATAGATAGACGTCCTAAATGAAGCCCTCGTAAAATGGAAAATTAAAAACATAGAAAAAATAGGATATGTTGTCCCTATTTTAATTAAAAATATTGAGGGGGAAGAGGAAAAGTGATATTGCAAGACTTGACCCCATAAGATGCCGGGAATATTTTGGGATATAAGAGGTGATCTCTATGAAAAATCAATACTTCGGAGATACACGAGATCTATTTAAATACGATTTAGTTTTAGAGATACTTTTAAATACTCCTATTAATCACTTTGCTTTTATTCCAATGCTCACTCCAAATGAACCCAATAAAAATGGAGGAAAAACAAATTATGAAAATGCGAAAGCGGGCACACGACGGACAGAATTAAAAAATTTTCTAGAGGGATGTATTAAGCAAAACAAGCGAAATACACGAGAACTAGAGAAGTTTTTCGGAAACAGTGATTTAGTGCAAGGTGCCAAGTTTACAATTTACAAAAAGAACGAATACTTTTGTTATAAAAAGAGGAAAGATTATTTTGATAAAATACCAACAAATCTCTTACGTAAATCAGTAATTCTCGTAGACCCTGATAATGGCTTAGAGGTTGACTCTATAAAAAGCAAAGGTGAAAAATACATCATGTATGAAGAAGTGGAATCTATATTCACACGAATGGATAAACTATCGGTTTTAATAATATTTCAGTTTATCCCACGTGTGAAAAGAGAAGAATATTTTTCAAAAATCTGTAAAAGATTAAAAGGAAAGGTATCCAAAGTTCCTATCTACTACATCTCTGATAATCAGGTTGTTTTTTATCAATTAACAAAAGACAAAAAATTCCAAACGTCTATTGGAAACATAATCCAGAGATATGGCAAGTCTTACAATCTAATAGTTGGGAAAGGATGAATAGTTAATGCAGATCCGTAATAAAGTAGATATAGTTGTTGGTGGCCAATATGGCGATGAAGGGAAAGGTGCAATAGCGT
>NCRO01000612.1 GCA_002849045.2 Candidatus Sediminicultor secundus | reverse complement strand
CTTTTCAGCATTATTAAATATTAACTTTGTTATCTCCGGATCAGCTTTACTTAAAGATAGATGAGCAAAAGAATGCAATATAATATTGTTTGTGTCATTCTTTTTAGCTGCCCATTTTAAATTTTTAATTAATTTAGTTTCAACTTTGTCAATTTTTTCTTCATCTTCTTTTTCAACTTGAATAAATCCTACCAAAACATCTTCTATTTGCTTATCTTCTTCGTATGCTTCAACCATTTCTAAAGTCTTCTTGCTCGTTTTATAAGCAAACTTATCTGCATAAATCATCAATAGTTTCATGTCTTTGTCCTCTTTGCTTTATTTTCCTTGTAAAATATTTCACTCGTTCAAGTCATAAAAAGTTACACTTTATTAATGAGCCTACAAAGCATAAAATAAAATATAATTTAAAAAATTATTCGACTGTCCATAATAAAGACTGGGCCCCCGTTTTTTTTTTTTTTGTATGTCTACTAACACCTCAGTATATATGCCGTTACAGCTAAGTGGAGCAATCTCCCATTAATCTTTATCTTGCTAATCCCTACTTCAAATTGTTTCTTCGAAAAATAATAAAATTCAAAATGATATCTCTTTATATTTTTT
>NCRO01000611.1 GCA_002849045.2 Candidatus Sediminicultor secundus | reverse complement strand
CTTACTTTCACTCTTTTAAAATAACCTCTTTCTTCTTGATAAGCAAATTCTCAATTGACTCCTTCTGTATAAACCCATTGAGGAACTTTAACTGATAACCAACCTCTGTACCTCCCGGGTCTCGCTGATTAGTTTTACTGCACCCATTGCCTTAAGCAACGAAAATATAATACTCATAAGCAAAGTTGGTACCCAGACTAACAGGCGGGCAACTGTCACCAAAGGCATAAATAAAACTGCAATTATGGCCAAGGGGATATATTTTTCATAAGGCTTCACCGTACTCTCAAAAAATTCATCAACAGTATGTTGGAATTCTTTTCTGAATTGAGTTATTACCTCTTGACGTTCCTTTGCAGGCACCCGGGCTTCGATCTGTTTTTCCATCTGCTCCATAAACAGTTTGATGTAAAACTGAGGTGGCGTAAACCCTTCTTGCTCAATATGGGCAGCACAGCCAAAATATAGACTCCCACAGATCACAAGTATTAAGGATCATAAGCAATATATTTTGACCTTCACTGATGGGCCGAACAGAGAACCTAATCCGCTTATTTAGTTCCCTCGCAACCACAAAGGTGCAGAAAAATACAATAAGAAGGTACCCCAGAATCAGAATGCCATTACCTATTGTCACCTGCCGCCAGCCCAGAAGCATAGCTAATCCAGAGAGAATAAAGGCTATGACGCCAATCCATAAAGGTCGCAGTAGAGCTGCTACTAACCCAGAAGCCACCATTAGCCCGCCCAGAGATAGCGACAACCATAATAGCAGATTCAGGAGCTCCCCAGAGGGATAAAGCATTAAGTCATAGGCCTGGCCCATTTGCCTACAGATTGTTCCGAAGAAGTATCCAGCGCCGATTAATAGGAAAGTAAAAAATGTGAATTTCAGCCAT
>NCRO01000610.1 GCA_002849045.2 Candidatus Sediminicultor secundus | reverse complement strand
AGTTATTGTAGTTATAACTATCCTGGGCTGGATGATTATGACTCGTACTACGTTAGGCCGGGCTATTTATGCTGTAGGAGGCAACCGGGAAGCTGCTAGAATTTCAGGTATCAGCTTTGTGCGCACAAAAATCATGGCATATACTATTATGGGACTACTGGCTGGAGTTGCTGGCATTGTCCTGACCGGCCGTCTAAATTCAGCCAATGCCTTAATGGCAGAAGGAGCAGAATTGCAGAGTATTGCTGCTGTAGTCATTGGTGGAACAAATCTCTTCGGTGGTGAAGGTGGTGTTGTCGGTTCACTCATTGGCGCATTTATAATGGGCACACTGGGTAACGGTTTGAATTTACTCAATGTCTCTGCTTTCGTGCAGCGAGTTATTCTGGGTTTAATCATTATTGGTGTCGTTGTTTTTGATCAGTGGCGAAGGAGACGATTTGCTGTCTAAAAGTTAGATATTTATTCTGATTTTCGCAAATTGCAAAGTGTAGAAATGAAAAAAATTGATTAATCATTCAGAGTAGAAGAATTTCAAAAAGTGAAGAGGAAAGACCAATAAAGGAAAAATGGATATATAGCAAATAAATACCTTATTGCTCGAAGTAGAGGAGGTTAGTTAGATGTTTTCCGGAGGATATCAAGGAAAGTACTTAAGAATAAATCTGACCAATAGAACAATAGAAGAGGGAAAGATTAATCCTGAGTGGCAGAGAAAGTTTTTAGGCGGACGGGGTTTAGCGGCAAGATTTTATTATGATGAAATTGGTAATGATATTAAGCCATTATCTTCTGATAATAAATTAATTTTTTTTAGCGGACCATTAACTGGTACAACAGGACCAGCGACAACAAAAATAGGATTGGCTACAAAATCTCCTGAAACCCGGCAATATTTATGTTCAAATGGTGGTGGGTATTTTGGACCACACCTTAAAAAGGCAGGATATGATGGAATAATTATAGAAGGAAAAGCAACTCAACCCGTATACATTTTAATAAAAGATAATGATATCCAAATCAAAGACGGTAAAGAATTCTGGGGCAAAACTACTTTTGAGATAAATAAAATTTTAAAAGAAGAAGTAGGCAGAGAAGATCAAGTTTTATCTTGTGGTC
>NCRO01000609.1 GCA_002849045.2 Candidatus Sediminicultor secundus | reverse complement strand
AACTATATTTATAATGATAAATTGATTATATATTAAATTTTATTATAAAGTCCTAAGGATTTATTTGAATATTTGGTACAAAGAATAAAAGACAATGTAGGTTTTTATATTAGAATAAAATCGCTTTCGCTGCAAACACGGGATTTATAAGGCAGGTGCCTTGATTTCCGTAATTTTTTTATCTGGAAATTCACGCAGGAAAAAGTATATTAAGAGAATTGAGATAGAAAACAAGAAGGTTGATAAAATTAATAAGATATCTGCTTCAAAAAATTTCCAAATATAACCACCTAACACTGGAGCTATTATCATACCAACACCCCACACTGTATCAATTATGCCCCAAACACGTGCTCTGACGGTTGAGGGGAAACAACTCATGACAAGAGATGTCCATGCTGGTGTTCTGATATCACGTGTAAAATTCATAAATACAACAAATATTAATGCTAAAAGAAAATTGTTCGCAAGCACAATACCAATCAACATAGGAGTGGATAGAATATCTGCAAATATTATTATTTTTTTCTTTCCATATTTATCTGCTAGATGACCAAAAAGAATTTTGCTCAAACTCATTCCAATTGCCATAAGCATACCTGTGAGACCAACTAATGTATAGCTCAAACTAAACTTTTCATAAAAATAGAGAGGGAGAAAAACAAGCAGACCTTTTGCAATAGATCTTGAAAAATTAATTACGGAAAAGATGAAAATTTCTTTTTTATAATCACTAATATTTACATTCTTTATTTTTTTTCGTTCAACTTCATTCTCTACTTTAACGGTTCTGATTACAAA
>NCRO01000608.1 GCA_002849045.2 Candidatus Sediminicultor secundus | reverse complement strand
TTCTGGAATCATATCATCTTTCCTAAATCTACCTTCTCTATTGATGATTAATCTTTCTAAATTATATACTCTTTCGCCAACCGTCATAAGCTCTGGAGTAAAATCATAACCGGTTAAATATTCTAAGACTTTACCTTGAGGTTTATCAGTAAAACCGTATCCGCTTCTAACTACGGTACAAATACCTAATGAATCTATATAACCTCGGGTATCCTGAATAGATTTTATTAATTTTCCCTTTCCTTCAACAGCAAAACGATCATATTTATCTGATAAAAGTTCATCTCGAATACTCCAACCCCCAACATTATGACAAGCACCGCGGCTTGAAGTTCCATAAGTCAATGCATTACCATAGAAACCCCTCGGATCATAAGCTGCTAAGGGTAACCCTTTAACATGCATCATATATCTTTGCATTTTCGGCATTTTTTCAGCAATGCCTAACATGCCTTCTGCTAATAAATCTCCAATATCTTCTCTTTTTGCTATTTTCTCAATCATATTTACCATAGCTACTCCATTGCCAAACTTAAGCTCAAGTCCACCAGTATCTTTCTTGGTAATATATCCCCTTTCAAATAACTCCATTGCAAAACCAATAATAACTCCAACAGACATAGTATCTATACCTAACTCGTCACAAATTTCATTTGCTTTGATAATAGC
>NCRO01000607.1 GCA_002849045.2 Candidatus Sediminicultor secundus | reverse complement strand
TTATCGCCTTCGTTAACTTGCAAGAAACCTACCAGAGGACCGTCCCCTGGTATGTTTTTAAAAAAAATAAAAATATTTTGAATTAAAAAAAGGATTTTTAAGATACTCTATCGAATATAAAAAGTAATATAAAAAATGTGGCCAGGGATAATCCTTGGGCACAAAAATAAAAAGGAGGATTTTTAAGATGAAAAGACAGTACAAAGTACTATCAATTTTACTGACCTTGACCTTAGTTTTTGGCTTGCTTTTTTCGTATGTTTTTGCCGCAGATACTACAACCATTACTATTCTCGGAAGTTCAGACCTGCATGGACGAATTTACTCTCACGATTACGCGACTGATGAGGCAGACAGTGATACCGGACTGGCCAAGATTGCAACTCTGGTAAAACAGGAAAGGGCGATTGACCCTGATGCGCTTTTAATTGACTGTGGAGATACCGTTCAGGACAATAGTGCGGATTTGTTTAATGATCTGCCTATTCATCCCATGATTGAAGGATTAAATTTCTTAAATTATGATGTATGGACTATCGGAAACCATGAGTTCAACTATGAGAAAGCTTTTTTAGAAAAAAATGTAGCAACTTTTAAAAATTCAGTTTTATCCGCTAATATCTTAAAGACCGACGGAACTTATTTTGTTAAACCTTACGAGATTTTTGAGGTTAATGACGTGCGGGTTGCTATCGTGG
>NCRO01000606.1 GCA_002849045.2 Candidatus Sediminicultor secundus | reverse complement strand
TTTGTTGACCAATTGACAGTACATCCTGCAGAGGTTTGGTGTCATAGTAAAAAACCTTTAAATTCTGTTGAGGATATTAAAGGACTTAAGATCAGAATGGGAACAACTGCTCTTAATTCAATTTTTAAGGAAATGGGAGCTGCACCAGTTTTCCTCCCCGGCGGTGAAATTTACGAATCGGCGAAACGAGGTATCCTTGATGCTTTTGAATACATTACACCATCCTTAAATTGGGGCATGGGTTTCCATGAAATAACCGATTATATGTATATATCATCTTCTCGCGCTCCCAGTGATGCACAATCCCTCTTTGTAAACATGGATGTCTGGAATGCACTTCCTCCGGATTTACAAGAGATTGTAGAATTGGTTGCACACAGAGTATCCCATGAATTCTTTACTGAATCGGTTGTCCGTGATTCTACAGCATTGGAGAAATATAAGGAATATGGCACTGTTGTGGAGAAATTACCCAAAGATATTGAAGAACTGTTATTCGAAAAAGCAAATGAATACTATGCTGAAGAATCTGCCAAAGACCCAGGTTATAAAAAGGTATATGAAGCAGCACTCAGATTTAAAGAAATTTGCGATCAGTTTGACATTAAATAAATTATCATTTTCTTAAGCATCAGTATAAGATACATATGTATTCAGGATTAACCTTGCTCCGGACTAAATTTTCCGGAGCAAGGTTATAAAAAGCAAAGAGGAGCAGTTAGTTAGATATGAAAAAGATTGTACAGGTAATTAACTCCATTAGTGAATTTACGGGACAGGTAGTCAAGTTTTTGGTCGTAGCATTAATAATTGTACTTTGCTATGAGGTTATTTCCAGGTATGTTTTTAATAATCCAACAATCTGGGCATTAGAAACGTCCAAGATGCTCATGGGTACCTTTGGTGCTTGCGGATGGGCGTATACTTATTTATACGATAGCCATGTCCGGGTGGACGTCCTTTATACCCGCCTTTCACGAAGAGGGAAGGCATGGATTAATGTTATTATGTCGATTATTTTTCTTTTTCCGA
>NCRO01000060.1 GCA_002849045.2 Candidatus Sediminicultor secundus | reverse complement strand
GCTACTAGCCTCCACCAAATCCTTATAAACAAGGCCTTTCAGGCATTTTGCTGAAGGGCTTTTTTACTTAAAAAAAGATTTTTACAAAGGAGATTGTAGGTACGATTCAGTAAAAAATAAATACCAACAACTAACTAATGCAGTTGAAGATAATATAAAAAATATCAAAGATTATAGGCATAGCCATAAGAAGAGAAAGTGTACATGAAAACGTATAATGAGCGTCTGATACGGAAACTTGAGAATAAGATGCTCGATCTGGAGAAATCCGATAAGCGTATCAAGTATTTATACAGTGTACTTGGAGCCATCCGAGGGGTTAATCAATTAATTGTAAGGGAGAAGAACAGAGATGTTCTTTTACAAAAGACCTGTGATATTCTGATAGAAGCACGGGGTTACCATACTGCCTGGTTAGGACTCTTGAAAGACGAAAAAACCTTTGCCATGGTAGTAGGTTCCCCTCTTGGGGCAGATGTCTCCCGTTTCTGTGCACAGGTGCTAAGGGGAGATCATTCCCCTTGTATCAAAAAAGCTCTCACTAAGAAGGATCTATTTTTGTTTATAGATAGATCCCGAGACTGTGGAGACTGTTCCTTAAAGAAACTCCATTTTGGTAAAAATACTTTACTTATGCGTATTGCCCATAAGAGTAAACTTTTCGGATTTCTGGTCTTATCCCTTGAACCTGATGTCTATATTGACCAAGAAGAGAAAGGACTTTTAGGAGAAGTAACTAATGATATTGCCTTTGGTCTTTACAATATAGAATTGGGAGAGAACCTGGAGAAGCGCACCCATGATCTTAAGGAAAGGGTCAAGGAATTGAATTGTCTTTGGGAAATTTCTAATCTTGTTGAGAAGCCAGGCATTTCCCTGGAGACAATAATTAAAGGAACAGTTAATCTCCTGCCTTCTTCCTGGCAGTATCCCAAGATTACTTGTGCCCGAATCATCTTGGAAGCTAAAGAATACAAGACCAAAAACTTTAAAGAGACTACCTGGAAGCAGGCAAGTGATATTGTGGTCCACCAAAAGCCCGTCGGTACTGTGGAGGTCTATTATTTGGAAGAAAGACCCCAAAGGGATGAAGGACCTTTCTTAAAGGAAGAAAGAAACCTGATAAATATTATCACTGAGAGATTGGGAGAAATTATCGAGAGAAAACAGTCAGAGGAGGAGATACGACTGCATGCCGCCATGATGGACAATGTGGCCGAAGGGGTTTACCTGATTGGCTTGGATGACCTCCTCATCAAGTGGACCAATGAGAGATTTGCGAGAATGTTCGGCTATGATCCCGGGGAGATGGTTGGAAAGCACGTGGATATTATTAACGCGCCCACTACTGAGGTGACACCTGCCGAGACCCGAATAGCCATCACGGACGTTTTAAAGGAAACCGGAGAATGGCATGGCGAGATCAGGAATATCAAGCGCGACGGAACCCATTTCTGGTGCTACGCCAACATTTCCCTCTTCGACCATCCCGAATACGGAAAGATTGAAGTGGCGGTCAATAACGACATCACCGAGCGCAAGCAGGCAGAACAGAAACTATTACAGAGTCATAATAAACTCTTAAAAACTATGGAAGACACTATCTATACTATCGGTAAGATTGCCGAGACCAGAGACCCCTATACCTCTGGACATCAGAAGAATGTCTCCCAAATAGCCACTTTCATAGCCCAGGAGATGAAACTTCCTAAAGATAAGATTGAAGGAATAAGGATAGCCTCTTTAGTTCATGATATAGGAAAGATCAGTCTACCGGCAGAGATCTTAAACAAGCCTACCAAATTAAGCGAAATAGAATACAGTTTAATTAAAGACCATTCCCAAACAGGTTATGATGTATTAAAATCGATAGAATTCCGCTGGCCGGTTGCAAGAATTGTCCTCCAACACCATGAAAGACTAAATGGTTCAGGTTATCCCAATAAACTAAAAGGTGATGAGATTATCCTGGAAGCCAGAATAATCGGTGTAGCTGATGTTATAGATGCAATGTCCTCTCACCGGCCTTATCGCCCGGCTTTAGGAATAGATGCAGCCTTAGAAGAAATTACCCAAAAAAAAGGCATTCTCTATGACCCGGAAGTAGCAAACGCTTGCCTTAAGCTCTTTAAAGAAAAAGAATTTAAATTTGAATAAACAAGAGTATCAAAAACATGACAGGGGACGATCCTATGTCAAATGTTGAAATCAGTCCCCCTTGACTTGCATTGATTTTTAGATTATAAAATAAAAAAGGGTAAGCAAAGAAGATGGCTTTCTTTATAACTTACCTTTTTTTTGTTTATTGTATTTTTTTATCTCTATTCAATTTTCCCCAATCCTACCTTCATTCCGGAGAGTTCTTTCTGTACTTCCGAGAAGCACAGAGAATAGTATTCCCGATTTTACTGATTCAATGTGGTTATACTATTATGTATTTCCTTATCCAATAGGAATTATAGGTTAATTTTAAAAGTAGAACATATCTTAAGAATTATTCCGTTTTCTATTTACTATTAATTCTTAACAAATCCCAGTTACTTCTTCTAACTTATGACATACATTTTCAGTTTCATCACTCATACAAAAAGTTCGAAACTCGTTCTGTCTGGGGGAGCCTGAATATTTCTAGCCCTTTGGCAATAAAGCTGAAGGGCTTTTTTTATTTTTTATAAATATTTTAAAAAAAGATTGATTTTATAAATAAATGTGATATAATTAATTTGTACATAATTTGTACATTATAAAAAACATATTTAATTTAGCCTGTATGAAGGTAACAGGAGAAATCTTTTCTTTTTAAAACAAAGGAAAAGGAGCCAAAAAGGCAAGATACTAAATGTATCCAAACTTTCAGGAAAAAAGACTGTTACCGGATAGAACTCTGGCCAGCTTTATATTAAAAAGCACAGACGGGGCAATTCCTAATTTTTAGGAAAACCCTTACAGAGTTTACTAAAAAAAACTTATTTCCTAATGCTTTAGGAAGAATCTTTCAGGTAGAAAGACAGAGTAAGAAAGTAATGCCCTTATTTTTTTATTCTGTCTTTTCTTGTTTATATATCTCAATAAAATTTAGGAAATTAATTTTCCCATAAATTAGGAGGCAAATAATGTTAAAGAAAAGAAATCTACTCTTTCTCTCTCTGCTCATCCTGGGGATTTTACTTTTAACCAGTTGTTTTCTCAAACCTCCTGTTACCGAGGGTATGCTCAAAGGACAAGTTATGGTACCGGAAGGGACGGTACAGACCAAAGACCTGACCGGTCAGGCCCTGCCTGATGCCACGGTCAACATCATTGACTTTGCAACCGATGAGATTATCGCCACCACCACCACCGATGCTAACGGCTATTACCAGGTGTTTGTCCCTCAGGGTGGCCCCTACCTCCTGGAAGCTACAAAGGATGGGATAAAACTGCAGCAGATGACCTGTCAGTGCGAAGCAGGCATGGAGCATGACCTGGGGATAGCGGATTGTAGTACCACCGCAGCTTGCCTGATTGCTCAAGCGATGATGGATGCGGGAGATAATCCGGCTGATATCGATTGTGCTGCTATCATAGCGGATCCCAACTTTGATGATGTTTCAAGTATCGTATGTAGTACAATACAGGCCGGTGGAGACCCCACTGTATCAGCAGCCATTGAGCAGTCAGTAGAGGATTTCCTTTATCCACCAACACCTGCTCCGTCACCTGCACCATCTCCTACGCCAACTCCACCGTCACTAAGCGATGCCAAAGCTATCACCGCCTTTGGCTTTGCGGCACTTGATCCTGATGTAGTCGGCGTGATAAACGAAGGAGCAAAAACCATAGCCCTTGCAGTACCGTTTGGGACTGATGTAACAGCATTAGTACCGACCATTGTACACACCGGGATAAGTGTATCACCTGCCTCTGGCACAGCACAAGACTTCACATCGCCAGTGAACTACACGGTAACAGCGGAAGATACTTCAACTCAAGCTTACCTAGTAACAGTAACGGTAGCAGCACCAGTAATAGCAACAACTAGTACCATTGCAAATGAAGCAGCAGCACCAACAGTTACAGTAACAGGAACAAATTTCAAAGCTGGTATTGTAGCAGCTGATTTAACAGTAGGGTTAGGAACAACAGGTCTAACACTAGGCACAGTATCCTTTGTAAGTGCAACGGAAATAACAGTAGCATTTACTGGAACAGCAGCAGCTGGAGATCTAACAATCCAAGCTAAAACATCAGCATTTGATCCCGCAAGCGTATCAGTAAGTAACACCTTGACTGTAACTGTTCCAGTAGCCGTAATCGACATCGCAGCAATACCCGAAGTAACCGCACCGGTAACGGACGGAGTTCCGGTAACCACAATAGATGGAACAGCTCAATACACAGGAAGCGTAACATGGAGTCCTAATGATAATCCGTTCCTGGGAGGTGTAACCTACACAGCAACGATTACACTCACAGCAAAAGCAGGATTTACCTTAACAGGTGTGGCTCTCGACTTCTTCACGGTAGCTGGAGCAGTAGCAACAAATCCTATTGATTCAGGAGTAGTAACAGCAGTATTCTTAATAGTAGGCGCTAGTTATGGCGGCGGCAAAGTAGCCTATATCCTCCAAAGTGGAGACCCTGGTTATGATGAAGGCGAACAACACGGATTGATTGCAGCTACAGAGGACCAGGAGGATACAGGAATTGCATGGATAACGGGTGGAAGTACGCAAACCACATGGGTAAATGGGTCAGAGTATGGTGGCACATCAACAGATTATGGTACTGGACAAGCAAACACAAACGCAATGAAGGCTCAAACTGGCTATAATGGCGGAGCAGCGAAGGTTTGCGATGATTACACTATAATAGTTGGCGGGGTCACTTACGAAGACTGGTTCCTCCCCTCGAAAGATGAACTGGCTGCTATGAGAACAAATTTAGCTTCTACACCTGGAGATCGCTCATTATACGGTTTTACTGATCCCAGCGACTACTGGAGTTCGTCGGAGTCCCTTGCTATCCGCGCATGGGACCAGTATTTCAACACTGGTGGTCAGTTCAGCGACACCAAGGACACTGCCTTCCGGGTCCGTGCTGGTCGGGCTTTTTAACCATTTATCAATTTAACTATTTAAGGGTTAAGGGGGCAAAGCCCCCTTATAAGTTTTTTTAAAAATGGCGCTATATTACGATTTAAAGGTATTTAAAGATGTATATCAGTTGATCTTGAAGATATTCGAATATACTAAAGATTTTCCAAGGGAATATAAATACACGCTCGGTCAGGATATGAAGCGGGATGCGATAGTTCTGGTAAGAAGCATTTACCGGGCAAACAAAGCAAAAAGCAAGACCGAATACCTTGAGAAGTTTCTTGATGACTTTGAGATTCTAAAATTGGAAGTGCGCTTATGCGTTGACCTGAAGATCCTGCCCATGAAGAAGCAGGCCGAGCTTGCTTTTCTCATGGATAGCATTGGCAAACAAATTACCGGCTGGCGTAATGCTGGCCTGTAAGATAGCTTGTCCGGTAAGCCATTTAGTAACTGGACATGCATGCCGGAATTTCGTCGGTTTCGGCCGCCGGGAGCGAGCAAGGCTTAGTTTAAAAGCGGTAAAGGGACTGTTTTTAAACAGTTAATTTGCATGTATAAGGAGTGCTCTTTATACATTAAAACACCTTTACGATAAAGGAATCGGTGGTTTTACTGATAACAACTACTGGAGTTCGTCGGAGAACAATGCTAACAACGCATGGAACCAGAATTTCAACAATGGTAATCAGAACAACAACAACAAGAACAATACAAACCGGGTCCGTGCTGTTCGGGGTTTTAAACAAGCCTGTACCTTGCCCGGATAAATTATTATTCGGGCAAGGTGTTTTTATGCAGTTAGAACTTTTCCCGTTTTTTAATAAACCTGACTGTTCAATTACTCTTTATGACCTATTTGAAGCTTATTTTAATTGTCGAAGCAATAAGCGCAGAACTGATAATGCTCTCGCCTTTGAAGTTGATTATGAAAATAATCTTATTAAATTATTAAAAGAGATAAACTCAGGCTTATACAATCCTGGTAAATCTATTGCTTTTATAGTAATTAAATCTGTCAAAAGAGAAATATTTGCAGCCAATTTCCGCGACCGTATAGTTCATCATCTGATTATAAACAAATTAAACCAGTTCTTTGAAAAAGAATTTATCTTTGACAGCTACGCCTGCCGGGTGGGTAAAGGTACTCATTTTGGAATCCGGAGAGTTGACCATTTTATTCGTACCTGCTCACAAAACTACACAAAAGATTGCTTTATTCTCAAGCTTGACATCAAAGCTTTTTTTATGAGTATCAATAGAGGTTTATTATTCGAAAAACTCAACAAATTCATTATAGAAAAATATCATAAACCGGATCAATTCTTGATAATTGATTTATGCCGTAAAATTATCTATCATGATCCTGCAAATCATTGTATTATAAAAGGGAATAAATCAGATTGGGATAATCTTCCCCGCGACAAAAGTCTTTTTTATACACCGGATAATTGCGGACTCCCGATAGGCAATCTCACCAGTCAGGTATTTGCTAACTTTTATATGAATTCATTTGATCACTTTATCAAGCATAATTTGAAAATAAGATATTATGGCAGGTATGTTGATGACTTTGTTATGATTCATCCTGATAAAGAGTATTTAAAATCAATCATCCCGATTATCAAGGAATATTTATATTCTAATCTCGGACTGGTATTACACTCTAATAAGATTTATTTACAGCATTACAGCAAAGGTCTTTCATATCTGGGGGCTGTGATAAAATCTAACCGGATTTATATCGGTAATCGTACTAAAGGTAATTTTTATCAAGCCATACAAATACATAATAAAACCGCTGATCATCATAAACCTGATAAATCAGAGATAAAGTCATTTCAAAGCAGCACAAATTCATATCTTGGTATGATGAAGCACTACAAAACA
>NCRO01000006.1 GCA_002849045.2 Candidatus Sediminicultor secundus | reverse complement strand
TTGCATTTCTCCCTGAGAGACAGAATGGATTTTAAATGTTTTTCTCCCATACCTTTTATCTTACCCAGTCCCACTCGAATAGCTCCCTTTTCTACAGTAAAGCCAGCTCCACTCTTATTTATATCGGGAGAAAGTACTTTGACTTTAAAGCGTCGGGCTTCCTGAATATAACGGTCAGAAGAATAATAACCCATACCGTAGGTGAGCATGGAAGCCAGGTAGTAAGCGGGATAATGCACTTTAAGATAACAGGTTACAAAAGAGATTAGGGCATAGGAGGTGCTGTGAGCTTTATTAAAACCGTAGTGAGCAAATTTGGAAATTAGGTTAAAAATATTTTCTGCCTCTTCTTTGGTGTTTCCTTGATTTGTGGCTTTTTTAAGGAAATTTTCTCTCTGTTTTTCCATTTCTACCGGCGAACGAGAGCTTATGGCTCGACGAAAGAGGTCAGCTTCTCCCAGGCTAAGGCAGGCAAAAACAGAAACTACCTGCATGACCTGTTCCTGATAAAGAATAACTCCATAAGTATCCTTTAAAATTAGTTTTAGTTTGGGGTGTAGATAAGTTATCCCTTCTTCTCCCCGTTTCCTTTTAAGATAGTGTTCGGTCATCCCGCTATCTAAGGGACCGGGTCGGTATAAAGATAAAGCAGCGATTACATCATTTAGATGGGAAGGGGAAAGCCTCCTTAAGAGAGAGGACATCCCCGAGCTTTCCAACTGAAAGACTCCCAGAGTCTTGCCTTTTTGCAGGGCAGAAAAAGTGGCTTTATCGTCAAGAGGAATCTTGCTAAGGTTGATGTTTATATTATTTTCTTTCAGCATTTCTAAAGTCTTTTTAATTACGGTGAGGCTGCGGGAGCCCAGGATATCCATTTTTAATAGGCCCAAATCTTTGATGGATTCTTTTTCATATTGGCTGACTATTTCTCCCTGATTAGTTACTTCCAGAGGAATTACTTCGGAAAGCGGCCTATCTGAGATTATCATTGAGGAGGCGTGTACGGAGAGATGCCGGGGGTTTCCTTCAATGGTTTGAGCAAAAGAGAATAACGATTTAAGAGGTTCTTGATCTTGGGGAAGCTTTTGTAGTTCAGGTAATTTTTTTAAAGAAGCCTTAATTACTCCGGGTGAGGAAAATATAGGCATAAGTTGGGCAATTTTATTTATCTCCCGAGGGAGGAAGCCCAGTGCTCTTCCTGTGTCTCGAATGGCTGAGCGAGCGGCATAGGTGGAGGTAGTGCTGACATGAGTTACTCGATTATTTCCAAATTTCTTAAAGATATAAGAGATTACTTTTTCTCTCCCCAGCTGGCCGAAATCTATATCTATATCCGGAAGGTCTATTCTTTCCGGATTAAGGAATCTTTCAAAAAAGAGTTGATATTTTAAGGGGTCTACTTCGGTTATATTAAGAAGATAAGAGACTAAACTCCCGGCCGAAGAACCTTTCCCCGGTCCTACCGGAATATTGTTTTGTTTAGCAAAGCGGACTATATCCCGGACGATTAGAAAATATCCGGCAAAACCCATCTGGTTGATTATTTTTAATTCATATTGCAGGCGCTTTATAACTTCTGTTGAAGGAGAGGGATAATATTTTTTAAGACCTTTTAGGCAAAGTTTTTTTAAATAATCCTGGGCAGAACAAGAAGAGGGTAGAGGATAAGCAGGGAGGTGGATTTTCCCTAAATTAAGTTCTAAGCTGCATTTTTCAGCAATTTTCACTGTGTTTTTAAGGGCTTGAGGTATCTGGGAAAATACTTTCTCCATCTCCGAGGGAGATTTAAAGTAATACTCATCAGTCTCAAGTTTTTGATGATAGAATCTTTCTTTTGTCCCTAAATTGGCAATCTTATTTAATAGATACTGAGAGGAAGCCTGATTTTTTTGTAGATAATGGACATTATTCGTGGCTACCAGAGGAATATTTAACCTTCGTCCTATTTCTATCAATTGGGAATTAATTTCTTTTTCTTTGCTAAGGTTATGAAAAGACAATTCCAAATAAAAATTTTCTTTACCAAATACCTGTTGATACCAGCAGGCAACTTTTTTGGCTTGCTCAGTCTTCTTTTGTAAAAGGAGAAGAGGTATTTCCCCTTTATTGCATCCGCTTAATCCAATAATTCCTTTACTGTATTTGGCTAAAATCTCTTTTTCTACGGCCGGGATAGAGCTGGGATTAGATAGATGGGCACTGCTGATAATCTGACAGAGATTACCGTATCCCTTTTTGTCTTTGACCAAAAGAATAAGGTGATAGGTCTGATTGGATTTTTGATTATCTTTTATCCGTATTTCACAGCCGATGATGGGTTTTATTCCTGCACTTTTTGCTTTTTTATAGAACTGAATAGCTCCGTAAAGTCCGTCATGATCAGTTAAAGTCACTGCCTTCATCTTAAATTTATTAGCTTGTTTGATTAAATTGTCAAGGCTGCAGAGCCCGTCTTGCATGCTGTATTGAGAATGCACGTGTAGATGTACCATATCCATTTTTTAAAATCCTCTCTTACTAACGACTATTCACTATTCACTAACGACTAGTTTAGAACGTATGTTTGCTCAAAGGGCAAAAAAAATATAAGCAATTTTTCTTTAATCCCGTCTCCCTTTTTCTTGCTCTTGCTCTTTCTCTTTAATCTCTCCGGCTTTTATTTCTTCTTTAAGGAGTTTAATCAACATTAAGGCATTTTTAGCTGCCTTACCTTTATAATGATTATTCATAAAAATATATTGGTCGGTGGTTTTTTCGGCAATCTTTTTTATTTTAGGTATCCATTCTCTTAATTCTTCTTCAGTATAGAGATAATCATATCTTTGATAAGCTTTTTCGTGTTCCCACCAGTTGGCTTTATTCCGACCGTGAAATCTAACATAACCCAGGTTAGAGGTGGTTTCGGCTACGGGAGGAATTAAACCTTTGAGCTGAGGTTGGTCCACACAACAAAAACCTATGTCGTTATTTTTTAAAATTCTGAATATTTCATTATTTATCCAGTAGGAATTTCTAAACTCCACCACCAGGGGTATGTCGTTCATTCTTTCTTTGAAGCGGAGAAGGTAATCCCGATTGGAGGGGGTATTATAAAAAGAATAGGGGAACTGAGCTAACACGCAGGCGAATTTACCTGCCTCCAGCAAGGGCTTTATGGATTCTTTAAAATCTTTAAAAATAGTGGGATTTTCTTCCCGGCTATGGGTCATTTCTTGATTAGCTTTTACTGTAAACTTAAAATCAGCAGGAACCTTTTGCTGCAAATAATAAAATGATGCCGGATGAGGTATGCGATAATAAGTAGAATTGATTTCAGAAACCTTAAACTTTTGGGCGTATAGTTTAAGCATATCCTTTTTATCAGTATTTTCGGGATAAAAGGTCCCTATCCAATCTTTGTAACTATAACCAGAAGTACCGATATATAACATGTTTACTATTTTTTTCCTCCGTTAAATCGTCTTAAGATTCCGACAACCTTACCCAGGATAATCGCATCTTTGGTGTTTATAGGTTTATAAAGAGGGTTGGAAGGCTGCAGGGTAATCCGATTATCTTTTTTATATAATCTTTTTACTGTAACTTCTTCCTGATTTAGGAGAGCGATGACAATATCTCCGTTGTCAGCATCCTGCTGGGGCTCAACCATGACATAATCTCCATCAAGGATATGATCTCCGATCATGCTATCACCTTCAACTTTTACCATAAAGCTTTCTTCACTGCCAGAGAGTTGTTCCGGTATAGGTATAACTTCGGTGATATCTTTTAAGGCCCACAAGGGTTCTCCCGCGGCCACGCTTCCCACTAAAGGCACTTTCTTGATCTGAGGTATAATTCTAATGGCTCGAGATCTCTCCTTCTCCCGATGGATATAACCCTTCTTTTCCAGGATGGTAAGATATTTATGGGCAGTAGCGGAAGAAGTTACTCCCACGGCTTTGCAGATTTCCCGAACAGTGGGCGGGTAACCTTTCTCTCTGATATTTTTTTGAATCAGCTCCAGGGTTTTTTTATAGTTTGGGTCAAGGGGATCTTTTTTAAACATGCTCGGCCTCCTTTAAAAAATTTATATAATAATTTGCTATAATTATTACATTAACACCATTTGTCATCCTGTTTAAATTATAATATAAACGTATGTTTATTGTCAAGTTTTTTATGCTAAAATTTTTAGTCGGGTTTCGATGATTGCCTTAATAAAATAATGTGATAAAATTAAAAATAGACAGTTGAGTTTTAGAGAATTGGTAGAAAAATATGACTGGAAAAAAGAGCAATTTAAAGAGGTGATGTAGTTGATAAAAATATTTACTGTCGTCTCAATAATGTTTGGTATTCTTATAACCCCTTTTATGGCTTATGCACTTTCAGAAGAAGAGATTAAACTCCCTTCGCCTCAGTTAGAGGGAAAAATGTCAGTGGAAGAAGCTTTGGCCAGAAGGAGATCAAGAAGAGTATTTAAAGATTATTCTTTAACTATGGAACAGGTCTCGCAACTTTTATGGTCGGCCCAAGT
>NCRO01000605.1 GCA_002849045.2 Candidatus Sediminicultor secundus | reverse complement strand
CTATTGCACTCGCTCAGTCTTTTTTTTTTTTTTACATACTCCCGTGCACCCCGCACTCTCCACTGCTCTCTTCGTCGGCAGCGTCAGATGTGTATAAGCTACAGAGCAATACCATACAAAACATAACTTTTCCCTGTAGCAGTAGCTAAATCTATAGTACAAGCAAGCTTATCGGGTAACTGCAAATGTCGACTAAAATCAACAAAAGTTGAAAAAAGTTCTCTTAAATTTTCATTTTCTTCATAATTTTCTTCAGCAAGATCTCTAAGATTTTTATATCTTCCGCTCAATAGATATCTCAATACAGTTCTAATAGCATCTTTTTGAAACTCTCTTGAGCCACATAAAACATCCAAAAATAATTCATATTTTGAAATATCGAATTTTAATGGGTCAATATTTTCCGATACTTTTAAAACCAAATCACTAGATTTTATAGTATATATATCAGGCATCTTTTAACTCCACATTCTTATAGATATCTTTGAAAACATGGTTACCAATACTTTAATAGCAAACCTCGCTTCATCTTCAACATCAGTTCCAATAACTTCAGGAGCTTTAATCTTTAAGTATTGAGTAAAAAAATCTGGCTTTTGAAGATTTTGCTTGCCATTTTCAATTTTCACATCTTTTACATGGACATAGGGATTTCGAATATTTTTTCTCAAATGATTAAGCTCTTGTTTTTCTTTATCTGATATTAATCCATCTTCTCTCGCTTCTTCAAGAAGTTCATAAAAAATAGCATCATCAACTTTTTTATTGTTACTACACTTTAACCTTCCTTTAATTCCTCTCGCAGAACGATAATATGATCGCAATAATTCTTCGAACGCTAATTGAACCATACATATTGAAGCAACAAATGCGCCAACATACCAACATAATCTTGCTTCTTCGTAATATTCAATAGCTAATGCAGGAGCCGGAAACACATTATAATTCTCTTGTGTTAATAAAAATTTTAATCTTTTTAGTTTCCCAACATAAACTTGCTTATCATTTGCAAAAATTAATTTTTTCAATTCATTATCTTTTAAAGTTCTATGATTTACTTTCATTTTCCGTTTTTAAAATTTTTCACTGTTAAAATTTCTTTTTTCTCGTTTCCATATACATCCATATAGACAATCATTATTTGGTCTTTAAGTCTTTCCACGGGGAATCTTATTTCATACTCATTCTACACATCTTCCGCTGCCGACGAGACTATAGGT
>NCRO01000604.1 GCA_002849045.2 Candidatus Sediminicultor secundus | reverse complement strand
AAAATAATTAACTCCTTCTTCAATCGCTTCATGAACAACTGAAGCTACAGTCTCCTTTGCTTTTCTATTTAAATATTCTGTTCCCAATCCAATTATGCTTACCTCAAGACCGATTTTCCCCAGTCTACGATATTTCATTTTTCCCCTTTCCTCATATTACATCTCATCATTTTTAATCTTCCGATAAATCGTAATCCAGGGACTTCCTCTTCATCTCTTTAAGTCGGTTTAAAGCTTCCTCATATCCCTTGCTTTCTTTAGCCCATTGGTTAAGCTTCTCGCAGGGGAAATCCGCACATTGATTACAAAATTCTAATCCATTCTTATCTACACAACATTTAAGTATCCAACAGTCTGGGGACCAATGTTTTGTTCTATCTCCCTTACAACCCAAGCAACGGACGTCTTCAATCTTTACCTCGGTATCTTTTTCTTTTTTAAACCAATCTACGATTTCCTGAGCTATTTCAGGATTGTTTGGAGCCTGAAAAATGTCACATTCGTTACAGTTCAAACCACAAGCTGCAATTAGCTGATTATGTTTGTTCATAATTACTTCCTCTTGAAATAACAATTTTATTAAATAGCCTACTATATTAATTGCTAAAAGCCGATTTGTCTATTATGATGCTTACGCCCCCTGAGGTTAATTCCCCGGTTAATGGATTCAATTGACTTCTAAAATTATACATTATTTTCAGTTTCTCAATCCTCGCTTTTTGGTCGAGATTAACAACTTTTTCATCCACTCCAAAGTGTACTATCTTACCACAAATTATTTTCTGAGAACTATTCTTAAATAAAGATTTTTCCCAATTAAATTTGCATTCTAAGGATATTGGGCATTCCTTTATTCTGGGGGCATGAACGCATACTGATGACTCTTCTGTAAATCCCGCTTGTGCAATTTCATCATCATCAACCTGATTATGTTCTATTGTTTTAAAACATTCTTCTTTAAAATCTAAAGATGGGATATTAATACACCACTCTTTCGTACGTTTTATGTTTTCATAAGTGTGAGTAGTATCGGTTAAAGCAATTAAAGAATAAAAACCATTTTCTTCCCCGGCGAAAAACCCCCATGACCATAAATTAGCATTTGCCTTCCTATTGGCTTTATAGGTAGTGATAATAAAAATTGGGTATGGTATATTCACCACATACTCTAACCAGGAAAATACTTCATATTGTCCTGGCCATTCTTCTTGAAGATTTTTTGGTTTTTCAATGTCAAATTCATGTTTAGTCATAATATTTTACCTCCTTTATAAGAAATAATTTTTCTCAATTTTCAGCTATTTTGACGAGTCTCCTTCCTAACCCTCTATTTATAAAATCCTTCTCTATATACCAACCTTCGATACATCCAATATTATTTATTTTACGGCCCTCAGCAGTTTTGCAAATAGAACATTCTACGAAACCAACAGGGCTATTTTTAGAAAAAGTAAGGTGGACGACTTCATTTCATTTTCGTAATATATCAAGGTCGCTTGTGCAATTTACCGTCCAAATTGACTGCGCTGGGTTAAGCATTTACTTCTCTAATATAATAATTTCTTCACAGTAATCTGAGTAGGGTCTAATACACTCATAATTTCTGGTAAATCTCAACTTGGGATTTAGTCTTCTGATTAAGTCTTCAGTTGGTCTTTCATAGATTTCTTTACAAACTTCCCTTGTATCTAAATCTAAAATAATGCAAGCCTCTAGAGATGGACAGTAGTTCTTAGAATGAAATATAATTTTATTTTCTGAATTTTCCACTATGGGTGCTTCACTGCTTTTTATGCCTATCTTCATAAGGATCAAATGATATGCTTTTTCGAGATCACTACCTTTTAACTTACGTATCATTGTTTTGTTATTCTCAAACCACTGCATCCTCTTATTAAGAAGATCCTCTTCTATGTTTATCCGTTCAAATTTCCGAAATTTTCTTAATAACTTTCTTATATCATTATTATAAAGTTTGAGGCATTCTTTCTTAAGAATACCGTCATATATATTGATCTCGGCGTTCGACTTTTTAATAATTTCCTTGCAACTTAAATTTATCATGTCTCTTCCAGCTTTTATCGAGTCTCTTATAGACACTCCGTATACTACTTCAGAAATATTTGACCAAATTATTGATCCCGTGCACATGGGACATGGTTCGTGAGTTGAAATAATAAGACAACCGGCTAGGTCTTTCCTATAAATTTTTGAAGCCTTCCTTATTGCGTTAATTTCTGCATGGGCTATAGAATCTTGATCCGTAAACTCTGTATCATGTGCACTTGCAATTACCCTTCCGTCTTTAGCCACTACTGCTCCAAACCCTTTATTTCCCTCCTTTAAAGAGGTATTGGCCTCTATAATTGCAATCTTCATAAATTCTTCATAGTGCTTATTTGTCATCATAACCACACCTAAAAATCGTACTTTGTAAACTAATAGCCGAATCTGTAGAGTAGAAAGCTAACACAGTGATAGAGCTGCTCTTGATCTTTTGATGCACACACCTACTAACACTACAACAGTTATATTGATTACAGCTCCCAATCCTTCAAAAGAATATATTACATAGCATGTCCGCCACCAACATAAATCTTTTGTCCGGTTAACCATCGTGCTTGCTCCGAAGCTAAAAATATAACCACATCGGCTATATCTTCCGGTTTTCCAATTCTCTTCAGTGGATAACTTGAAGTTATTTCGGATTCCATCTCAGGAGTTATCCAACCAGTTTGAACTGCTCCTGGTGATATAATATTTACAGTTATACCAAATTGTCCTAACTCTGTAGCAGCACTTCTTGAATAGCCTTCTAATGCCAGCTTACTAGCACCATAAGATATTTCAGAAGGGAAGCAGTAGGCACCGTCAGTGCTGATGTTTATTATCCTACCCCAACTCGCTTCTCGTTCGATATGTCTTTTTGCGAACTCAGTCATCAATAATGCTACTGCTTTGGTATTGACTGCAAAAAGACGATCAAAACTACCGTCTGTAATAGTTCTTGGAGCAGATGTCCATTTCTCAACGAATTTGTTAACCAAATCTTGTTTAGAAAATAAAAAAGTATCGGGTTCCCAGTGAGCAGCGTTATTTACAAGTATATTAACAGGGCCAAAAACAGCTTCAGCTTCATTAAATAAGTCTCTAGTGGCTTCGAGTTTAGACAAATCACATTCATATTCATGAGCTTGCCCCCCGATTTGCTTAATAGCAGCAAGAATTTCATATGTATCTTTTTGTCTTTGAAAATTATAAAACTCCTCGCCAGGGGCATCAGGTTCTTTTAATTGTTTATTATTATCAACATCAACTCTAAAGTATTGAAGAAAGACCTTCACTTGTTCCGAGGCTAAAGCCTTGGCAATTCCAGCACCTATGCCATAAGGATTGTTTGCCCCGGTGACAATTGCTACTTTGCCTTTTAGTTTTGTATCAATCATGTTGTCATCCACTCCTTCTTAGTAAGTTTAATATTTATAAAAAACCTCATCCCTGCTATCTGCTCGGTAATTTGAACCGCATTTAAGGTCACGCCCTTTCTTGGGTTATCTTATACTACCTACATCACTAAGCCATTATCTACAAATTTGTTAAAAACAGATACCTATTTAAACTGTCAAGTAATAGGGTGTGTTGTCCCTATTTATTCTATGACAAAATACGATTCATAAAAAATTCTATAAACCTATCTTTATCTACAAACGTACATACATCCGCATTTGGACTTAACCCTTCTACAACCCGTGTGTCTCCATTGTCGTCTATTTCTACATGAACCGAGCTCTTGTCTATGAATGTCTTATCGATGGTTACCGCAACCGTTAATGGATCATAAAGTGTGGGTACTTCCCCGCCCCATAAGTGATAAAGTTCACAGAGCGAATTAGTTAGAGATGTATTAGCATCTCTAATTCTGTCCCTGTTTTCTTTCCATAACTTAAGGTGCGCTGTAACTTGTAGACCGACTGATAATATTGGTATACCAGAAGTGAAGGTAATCTTAGAAGCTTTTGGGTCACATCCTAGATTGTAATCAGATCCCGGTTTTTGTTCTATTTTTATGCCATACCCTATATAAAAAGGACCACCCATCACCACAATTTCATTAATCATACCTTTTATCTCCGGGCTTTTTTTAAGAGCCATCGCAATATTGGTTAATGAACCAATATTTATGATGGTAATTTCCCCGGGTGATTCCTTTACTTTTGAAATTATGAAATCAACAGCATTCAACTTACATGGCTTGGTTAAATCATAATCAATAGACCAGGATGCCTGATTGGCAGGGGGTTTACCGATTAATCCTGGTACTTCAAGCCCTTTTGCTACAAGTATATCGTCCCTGCCTTCAAGATGGAGTAGTTTTAAGGCAATTTTTGTTCTTCCATCGATGGCATTCTCTATGCAGACACCAATTATTTTAAGTTCTGGAGACTTAATTGCTAGAGCCAACGCAAATGCATCATCAATATCATCACCTATGTCTGTATCAAGAATGATTTTTTTAGGTTTTTTAAATAAATCTGAATATCTCTGTTTCATCATAATAATCTTAATCTCCTATTAATGAGCTAGAATATAAATTCAAAAAAGCTCAATAAAAATTCTTTCTACATGTTAGGGCACATCTTTGGGGCGACATTTTTTAGATGCTCAATTAAAAAAGGAAATATTGTTTTAAAGAATAACAACTTTCTAAATTTGCCTTGGGTATCACATCATTTATTATGCCTTAAGGCTTGAGAAATGGTTTCTCGGATACCCT
>NCRO01000603.1 GCA_002849045.2 Candidatus Sediminicultor secundus | reverse complement strand
TGCAATTGCTTCCGCAGAGTTATAAAAATTTACTTCTCTATCATTCAGAAGTATTTGGCCTGAATCGGCCCGAAAAACACCAGCAAGGATATTCACGAGAGTAGATTTACCCGCGCCATTCTCACCAATAATTTCATTTATCTCTACTTCTCTTAGCTCCAACGAAACTTCATCAAGTGCTTTCACTCCTGGAAAGGATTTTGTAATATTACTAACCTTTAATAGAATTTTCCCGTTAGCCATCCAATATTCTCCTTATTATGTGCAGGGTGAAATATACCCTCACCCTGCACGATGGTGTGACTATAAATTACCACTGCCTAAGGAAATACTCCCAGTTGTCTTTCGTGACCATAGTAACGCCTGTATTGATCCATACAGGTGCTGCCATAATTCCCGCTGCTTCGTTGTCTGTCGTTACCGGCATAGGATTGTGACGTAAGCTGAAGAGGATCTGCATTCCGTAGAATGTGCTCAGGTGACCCTTTTGTGCAACAGATGCATCTATTAAACCTTTCCCAATATATTGCACCGTGTCGCTGTTTCTGTCCATACCTAAAATCTTTACCTTGCCGGCCAGACCCGCCTCTTTGACTGCCGTAACAGCAGACATCGCACCAACTGAATCAACACAAACAAATGCATTGAGATCCGGATGCGCTGTCAGTATCGATTTTGCCACAGATATTCCCGTGGGAAGATCCGCTTTAGTATCACCTTCAGCAGCTATCTTCATCTCTGGATACTTCGCAAACGTATCTCTGTAACCCTGCGCTCTATCTTGGAACATTGGAGCTGTCATACTCAGTATCCCTATCTTACCTTTTTCATTTAAGATTTTTGCAAGATACTCTCCACCGACCACACCTACTTCATATTGATTGATCCCTACGAAAGCTATGCGCTTAGATCCGGGAACATCTCCACAAATGGTAACAACCGGTATACCGGCTTCTATGGCCTGATTTATTACTGGGCCAAGTTCTGGACCTGGTGGAAATATAAGTATCCCTGCCGGATTCATAGCAATCGATGCTTTCATTGATGATATCTGAGCCGGTGTATCGTAGGCGGAAGGTCCCATCACCATAGTCTTAACTCCCAGCAGTTGTCCAGCAAGCTCAAAAGCCTCGATATGAACATCGAAAAACTCAATG
>NCRO01000602.1 GCA_002849045.2 Candidatus Sediminicultor secundus | reverse complement strand
ATCTAGGATTACCTCCAGGTTATCTTTCTTAATCCCAATTCCTGTGTCAGCAACAGAGAAGATAACATCAGTATTGCGCTTAGAGACCATTAGGCTGACACCACCTTTATTGGTAAACTTGATTGCATTACTAAGGAGATTTATCAACACCTGCTTGATTCTGATCTTGTCAGCATAGAGGTTGTCAATGCCGGTAGCGGTGGAGTATTCTAATGTTAGCCCTTTCTCTTTAGCCAAGTTTTCAATACCGGGAAGTATCTCCGATAGGAGATCTGAGAGAGGGAACTCTTGATAGTTTAGTTCTACCTTGCCAGCCTCTATCTTAGATAAGTTAAGAAGGTCGTTGATCAGTTTTAGCAGGTGCTGACTGCTGGCGTGAACAATCTCCAGGTCCTGGCACTGCTCCTTGTTAATCTCTCCATCCAGCCCGTCCAGTATGAGCTTTGTAAAGCCGATGATGGAGTTCAATGGGGTTCTCAGCTCATGGCTCATGTTCGCCAGGAATTCAGATTTGACGCGATTGGCGGCTTCCGCTTCGTTGCGGGAGATTACCAATTGACGATTCAAACCAGCCAATCTGCGGTTCCAGTAGATGAAAATCGCAAAAAGCACGGCAACCCCGGCTAATATTTTCCATAGCAGGTCATAGTCAAACCCACGTTCATAGCGCACGCTAATCCAGCGGGAGTAAATAGCATTGCGTTCGGCTGCCGGGATGGCGTTAATGGCTTTGTTCAAGATGAAAGCGAAAATGGGCCAGTCCTTGCGCACTCCCATTCTTTGGTCATATCGGTAGGGGGTCTCGCCGGCCACCTTGATTTGAGTGTAGCCGAGTCTGCCGAGGTAATAGCTGGCCACGAGCATGTTGCCTGCGTAGGCGTCAAGCTCTCCCCGCGAGAGCATTTCGAGAGCCTCTATGGTATCCCGGGTGGTAATCAGTTCGATCGTCGGGTGGTTTGCAGCCAACAACTCGCGCGTCGCGTAACCTTCCACCACGCCGACCCTGCGGCCATCCAGCTCTTTCATGCTGCCAACGAACGGAACCTCCGGCCCGGTGAATATGACAATAGGAAAGCTGGTGTAGGTATCGGTAAACTCAAAGAATTCCTCCCGTTCGGAGGTGTGCCGTATTGAGGTAAAGACATCCACTTCACCCCGCTTGAAAGCCACCATTGCCTCTTGCCAGGAAAGCTCCTTGGCTACCTCGAACTTCACGCCGAGTAGTCCTTCTAGCCACTTAAGGTAATCAGCTGAAATCCCCTGGAAAATACCCTCCTCGTCGACAAACTCCACTGGTGCCCAGCTGGGGTCGATAGCGGTACGGATTGTCGGGTGCTGTTCGAGCCACTGACGCTCTTCCGGGGTTAAGGTGACGGTTGGTGCTGTCTCTTCCGGCAGCTCGATACCGACCCAACGCTGACGAATCTGCTCGTGCTCCTCGGGAGTTATGGAATCAAGCGTCTTGTCTAGTATGGAGACAAGCAGGGGATAATCATCACGAACGCCGATGCAGAGCCCTTGAGTTTGAAACTCTGCAAAGGCGTTGACCTTAAGGCCGAGCAGGTTCTGTTTCCGGATCTGGTAGGCAAGTGAACCCAGATCGCACACAATGGCTTCGGCTTTTCCTGTTATCACATCATTCAGACCGTCCAACACCGTGTCCACATAGAGCGGCTTGATGTCGGGCTGGTGTCGCAATGCCAGTTCTGTATAGGCGTAGTCTTTGACAAGCGCAACTGATTTGCCCGCAAAGTTGCTGATTCCACTGACTGTGGGATAGTTCTCCTT
>NCRO01000601.1 GCA_002849045.2 Candidatus Sediminicultor secundus | reverse complement strand
TTTTAGTATATAAAATTGTATAATCTAAAAGTGTAAAGGATTGATTAAATGAAAAAGACTCTACATTGGGTGTATAAGAGGATTATTTATTATGCCTGAAGATCAAATTTTTGAAATTGTAAAAATGTCCATAACAGTATTAGTCGGCATATTCGGTGGTTATCAATGGGCAAAAAATACAATCAAAATTAATATATCACAAACACAAATTACTAAGTTACAAAACTCAATTGATGTAAATACAAAACAAATAACCTCACAAATTACCGAATTAAATAATACAATAAAAATGATCGTTAAATCATCATCACAATCTTCAGCAGTTGCTCCAGTAACGATCAATAATATTAACTTTAATCCAATCCTATCATCTGTTGGTTCTACTGGATCGGAATCGGAATATAATCCTCTAGCAGAGGCACTTAGGAGGCAATTAAATGAATAAACCTGTTTTGCAATTTGCTTTATTATGCGATGAAGTTATTATAGATGGAAACACAAAAAAACTATCTTTTATTGGGTTATTTGAGAAGATAAGTTCAAATAAATTACCAATTGTTCATAGTAAATTATA
>NCRO01000600.1 GCA_002849045.2 Candidatus Sediminicultor secundus | reverse complement strand
TTTCGCTCTCCGATTGAGGGAATTAATGCGGCATCGGCTTGAAGTTCTCCATCAATAAGTAACTCTGGCTTCTTTTCTTGGGCAATTTTAGTAGCCTCGATTACTTTATCAACTAAAGGATGTTTGCCACTCCCCTTGGTGGAAAAAGATAACATTGCCACTTTTGGTTCAAAGCCAACCAGTGCTTTTCCGGTTGCAGCGCTTGCGATAGCAATATCGGCAAGCTGTTCGGCATTGGGTTCCGGATTTAAAGCACAATCAGCAAAAACCATGATTCCTTTTTCTCCATAAGGGCAATCAGGTACCACCATAACAAAAAAACTGGAAACAATATTTATACCAGGGGCAGTTTTTATAGTTTGCAGAGCTGGTCTAAAGACATCTCCTGTTGCATTGATAGAACCAGCAACAAAACCATCTGCATCATCATGATAGACCATTAATGCACCAAAATAAAGAGGATTTCCCAATAATTGATAAGCTTCGTCTAAGCTTACTCCTTTATTTTTACGAAGTTGATAATAAGATTCAGCATATTCTTTCAGTTTTTCAGAATCTTTGGGGTTTATTATTTGTATTTTATTTG
>NCRO01000599.1 GCA_002849045.2 Candidatus Sediminicultor secundus | reverse complement strand
AGATGTGTATAAGAGACAGTTCTAATATAACATCAAAAACTTTCTTTAAGTCGTAGGCATCAAAAGATTTTTCTAGGCTATTCTCAATAATATTTTTGGTACCCTCAAACGAAACACCACTTTCTAAAATCCCCTGTAAAGCAGGTAAAAGCATTTGATTCTTCTGAAAATCACTATAACTGGAAGAAGAATTCAAAATAACTCTTAACTGTTCTAATTGTTCATTGATGGTTGCGGTTTCCGCGGCAAAAATAGAAATAGTAAAAGAAAGTATTATAAAGAAAGTTATTAAGGTTAATATTAAATTGTTTTTGTTCAGTTTCATAATTTTATTACCACATTGTTCAATCATTGTGACTTTTAAATCTGGGGTCGGATTTATCCGACCCGGTTGTTTTCGTGATTCTTTTTGCGGGCTCGGTGAATCGAGCCCCTACATTTTAGTAGACAGGCGAAACGCCTGTCCTATGTATGAGAAAAGGGATTGCCGCGTCGCTAAAGCTCCTCGCAATGACAAAGGAGAGATGAGATTTTTATCCGTCATTATTGTTTATAAATAAAACTGCATTCTTACTGCCAAAACCATCATTGGCGTAAACTTTGGCATTGGGATCAGTGACCCATTTACCATCATCTACTACTAGCATATATTCATATCTACCCGGTTCTAGCTTCATTTTGCCAGTCCAAATACCGTCACCGTCAGGGTCCTCCAATTGATTGGCACTTGTATTCCAGCCATTGAAAT
>NCRO01000598.1 GCA_002849045.2 Candidatus Sediminicultor secundus | reverse complement strand
TCGTCTACACTCGTCTGCATCGTCTCGTATCGCTCGGCCTGTCCTTTTCTTCTTACTTTTGTGTTGTTGTCTTCATGATATGGCTACCACCTCTCTCTCCCTCTCTCTATTCGTCGGCAGCGTCAGAGGTGTAGAAGAGACAGTTCCCGAGATGATCCAGGAATCTCCATCTCCTCCGAAGAGGATCTTTTTTACCTTGGAGAGGGAGAGTTTCTCTTCTGCTAAGAGACTTAATCTTTCCATAAATTCTTGGCCCTGCTCACCTATACTAGCTAGGACAAATTTCTCTTTCAGTCTTTTTGATTTACCGCTAGAATAACGAGCTTCTTTGCCGGTATAGCCTACA
>NCRO01000597.1 GCA_002849045.2 Candidatus Sediminicultor secundus | reverse complement strand
TCCTCTTCTTATTGATTCATGTGAACGAAAGCTACCTAGTAAGAGTCTGGCCTGGGTTACTACCTCCCGGTAAGAAGAAAGACTAGCCAGGAAGTATTCTATCCTGGCTCGGCAGAGGCTTATTCTCTGGTTCTTATTTATGCTTAAGGCTTTATCTAAAAGGTAGTGAGTTTTACCACATCTTTCTTTGTAACGGGTACGGGAATAGAGGATATCACCGAAACGGGTGAGAAAGTATTTTTCTCTTTTACCGGTGTTCTTAAGTTTCCCTCTTTCTCTCTTATTACGCAGGTAATTATCTATATCGGTAAGGGCTTTTTCAAATACCTTACGAGCTATATTCTGGGATATTTCAAAGATCATATCTTCTATGTTATCAAAGGTTAAATCTTTTATCTCTGTATCTACCTTGACCTGGGGGAAAGTTATTGTTATAGTATCCATGGGTGTAGCTTACCTCCTTTTTTGTAAAGGGTTTTTTGTATATATAGTCTTTCTCTGCTACACATCTGAC
>NCRO01000596.1 GCA_002849045.2 Candidatus Sediminicultor secundus | reverse complement strand
CTTTCAGTGACTCTCCCCGATATCCTTGTTGTCATATCTCAGCAAGCATATGATAAATATGGTAAAAAAATAAAAAAAGATACTCTTGTTATTTTAGATTCATCTCTAATAAAAAGTGAATCTATACCTGATTCTGAAAATGTCCATGCTTTTCCCTTTTCCCATAAGATCTCTCCTTTTTCAAAGCCCAATGTAAGTTTTCTTACAAGGCTGCGTTGACTTTTCATTTTTATCTGTGCTAATTTACCAATTTTAAATTTTAAATTAATATTTTTATTCCATGCTATTTGCCTCATACAGACTAATAAATCAACCCTTAAAAACAGGTAAAGTAGAACTTCCATAAGGTATTACTAAAACTCTTGCTTTTTCCCCTTGTGCTTTAATGGCTTCGGAAAAAGCTTCTTCTAAAGAATTAAAACTTTTAATAAATAAATTTTTCTTAATCTCATCTGCTAAATTAGAAACTAAGTAGATTTCAGTATTTAAATTAATATTTGCAATTCTTGATGCTTTATGACGCCCTAAGATAAAATTATTTTTTAATTCTTCCATTAACTCAAAGGGTGATAATTTTCCATTTAAAGCCTCGGCAAAACTCTCTTTGCCTAATCCATCTCTACATTCACCGGCAACAATAATAATTCCACCCTTTTTTACTGCCAGCTTGGCATTTTCCATCGCTTTATGCGTTTGATATAAATCAATATCCTTGGGATAACCTCCAGGTGAAGTAATAACTATATCTGCCAACTCATCTATTTCTACCCTAAACATATCATTGATATATTTTGTCCCTTCCCTGTGGGCTTTGGTAACCTCTCCAGCTACTACTTTTACTATTTTTTTATGACTATTCAGAACAGCATTAACCATAAAATTAATACCTACCATCTCCCCAATTTCTTCAATCTCTTCCCTGATAGGATTACCTTTGATGAGACCTGCCTTTGCTCCAGGTTCAAGAAAATGCTCATGGTTATTGGCAATGGTTTCTCTACCACATACCCCCGGGGCAACCGCCTTTGCACCTCCACTATAACCTGCGAAATAATGAAACTCTATGTTACCAGTGGCAATGATAAAGTCAGCATCTAATATTTTTTTAAAAATAAAAACCTGGTTACCCCTTTTGGTCGTTCCAATTTTCACACAATTATCTATATCATGGTCTATGCATTTTACCTGATTGTAAACCTCTTCTCCCACAAGTCTCTTTTTTTCTTCTTCGGTCTGTTTCCGATGTACCCCTAAGCCAAAGACAATCGTAATTTGGTCATTGCTTAAGCCAGCTTCATTCAATTCTTTAAGGATGGGTGGCAATAAGATAGAAGAAGGAGAGGGTCGGGTAATGTCACTCGCTAAGATTACTACTTTATCTTGAGATGAGACTAATTCTTTTAATTTTTTGCTTCCAATAGGGTTAGCCAGAGCTCTTCTAACTTCATTTATTGGATCTTCTATTTCTCTGGTATCTTTGGGATTTAAAGTTCCCATATAATTTTCATCCGGTATATTTAGAGCCATCGAGTCATACCCATAATTGAGTGATACTTTCATTCATAAAATCTCCTTTTTTAAAGTATTTCTGATACTGCTTTAGCTATTTCACTTAACTTTTCAATCATATGGACACCGGCTTCCCGCAATACTTTTCTTTTATATTTAACGCCGCCTTCTCCACCCGGAGAAATAATAGCACCGGCATGACCCATTACTTTTCCTTCGGGGGCTGCTTCACCAGCAATAAAGGCAACTACTGGTTTTTTCATATGTTCTTTTATATATTTGGCAGCAATTTCTTCGTCAGAACCGCCAATTTCTCCCACCATTATAACAAGATTAGTTTGGGAGTCTTCTTCGAATAAGGGTAATAAATCGATAAAGGATGAACCTGGGATAGAGTCTCCACCAACCCCCACGACTGTAGATTGACCAATTCCTTTATTCGAAAGATTATTCACTATCTCATAGGACAAAGTAGCACTTCTTGACATAATTCCTATATTACCCTTTTTGTATATGTTATCCGACATAAATCCAACTTTAGATTTACCCGGGGAAATGATTCCCGGTGTATTCGGTCCAATTAAAATGCAGTTATTTAATCTTGTATAGTAATGGGCAAAAAGCATATCATGAACCGGCACACCCTCAGCTACGGTAACTATTAATTTTATTCCGCTATCAATGGCTTCCAAAATTCCATCTTTGGTAAATCTAGGAGGTACGAATAAGATACTGGCATTGGCCTCCGTGTTTTTCACGGCTTCATCAACACTATTAAAAACAGGTATTTCTTCAATTTCTTGTCCGCCTTTTCCCGGAGTCACTCCAGCCACCACTTTCGTTCCATATTTTTTCATGAGTGATGCATGATAACTTCCTTCTCTGCCTGTAATGCCCTGAATGATTAATTTGGTATTTTCATTAATTAAAATGCTTATAATTTCTACCCTCTATTCATTGTTGATACTATATTTTTTACTGTTTCTTCTAAATCTGTTTCCACATTTAAACTGACATCCTTCAGTATGTTAATTCCTTCTTCCCAGTTGGTTCCCTGCAGGCGGCATATCACTGGTAAATCTTTGGGTATATCCTTCAAAGCCCCTGCTATCCCCCGGGCAATCTCATCACATCTGGTAATTCCCCCAAAAATATTAAATAAAATTCCCTTCACGTCCTTATCTTGTACAACTACTTTAACTGCTCGTATCACTTTTTCCGGGGTAGCCCCTCCGCCTAAATCTAAAATATTGGCTACTCCCATGTTGTATTTATGAAGTAGATCCAGGGTAGATAAAGCCAATCCTGCACCATTACTGATAATAGAAATATTACCCTTTAATTTAATCACGACAAATCCTGCTTTTTTACCAATTAATTCTATAGAACTTTCTTCATCTTCGTTCTCCATCTTTGTCAAATAATCCTGACGGTATCTTGCATTATCATCTATCTGCAATTTTCCATCTAATGCAACCAAATCTCCATTATTAATGAGGGCCAAAGGATTT
>NCRO01000595.1 GCA_002849045.2 Candidatus Sediminicultor secundus | reverse complement strand
TTCCCATTTTCATGGGAATGACAAAGAAAAAAGCGAGAATAACATAGAAGGAAAGGGAATGACAGGCGAGGTACCCATTATACGATTTTAGAAAAAAAGATAAGCTACTACTTTAAAAAAATAGCTTATCTTTTTTAATTTATTTAATCATTTATACTTTTTAAAATTTGCTTAATAATTTTTGGATGTAATGTCTTACTTGCGTGAAAAGGTACGATTATTCTTCTATCTCCTTTTTTGTATATCCTGTGACTTCCTTTGCTTCTAACCATTTTAAACCCAGCCTTAAACAACAATTTTTCTGCTTCCTGAACTTTTAACCTTGGTAATTTAGCCAACTTTCACCTCTAAAGAAGTAGTTAAAATTTCCTTACTTAAAAAAGCTTTTATTTCGTCTTTTGATAATGTCTCTAAATATAGCCTGATAGCCTCTTTTATATTGCTTAAAACTTCCTCTAAAGAATCGCCTTGTGTTTGACAACCTTCTAATTCTGGGCAATAAGCATAATAACCATATTCATCCTTCTCAATAATTACATTGACCTTATACGGCATACTCAATTTTTTTACCTCCTTCCAATCCTTAATAACAGAGAACTTGCTTATATATATTGATATTCAGTGTTTGTATTATAATATCAAATCTTTAGAAATATGCAAGGGAATATCCTTTATTTTCCTTTTTGCCAGAATTCGAGGAAGAAGGCCACGAAGATGCCCACAAAGAGTCCAAGCACTCCAGCAATTAAGATATTCAATTTTTTGTTTGGTTTAATAGGAGCCCTTGGTTCATAAGCTAAGCTGGAAATCTTTAATAAATCTGCTTCGACAGTTTCGGTAAGTCGAATTTCTTCAGCTTGTTTGTAAAAATTATTATACAATTTTTCTTTTGCACTATATTCTCTATTCAATTGGGACAG
>NCRO01000059.1 GCA_002849045.2 Candidatus Sediminicultor secundus | reverse complement strand
GGGAAGGTTTAATGCTTGGGAAACATCTTCCTCATAAAATGCTCCGATTACTACCGTTCCTAACCCTAATGATTCAGCCTGCAGGTAAATATTTTGTCCTACATGGCCTGCTTCCATATGGGCATAATAAATGCCTTTTTTACCATAACGATTAGTAATTCTTGAAAATTCAGCAGTAATAATCAAAGATACTGGGGCATCTTCAATAAACCTTTGTCTTAAACAAGCTCGAGCCAACTCTCTTCTCCTATCTCCTTCTAATATAATAGTTAAAGAATGACGATGGGGGCTATAATGATAAACTCCGGCTTTCAAATTTTCTACCTTATCCTTCCCTACAACAAGATAAATATCTAAAGGATAAGTAGCGCCAGCAGAGGGGGCAGTCCTGAAACCTATTCTTTTTTCAGTAATTCCTTGGGCCGACCATAAAAGTTGCGAGACCTGTTCCATAGTTAAAGAATAAGCTTTAAATACTCTTCTTGATCTCCTTCTGGCTAAAGCTTCTTCCACTGACATTTT
>NCRO01000594.1 GCA_002849045.2 Candidatus Sediminicultor secundus | reverse complement strand
GAGATTTTTTCTTTGCTGAACATGCTGAAGATTAACATAAAAAGTATGCGCATTTTTCCCCAGAGACTGAGCTTTTTCCAGACACGGGTAAAGGTAACCTGGATATCTCTATCAGCAAGAACCAGATGGGCATTAATCTCTTTTGCTGATGAGATGGCCTGAATCATCTCCTGCCCCGGGTTAATTCCTAATTGTTGAGCTAATCGCTTCTGAAAAGAAGATAAAATTAAATTAACCAGAAGAAGCGGAGCCTTTTTTTGTTTGATTATGGTGATAATATCCATATTTTTCCATTTGTTCCGATTGTTTATACTGTTATAGCGGGCAGAACACAGCTCTACACAGACACTATCCGGCTTTTCTTGCTCAATTAATTCTTTCACTTCCCGAGCACTATCTTTAGAGACGTGAGCGGTTCCTACTAATAAAATTTCTTTTCCATCTATCTTTAATATATGGATATTTTTACTATTTAATAACAATTAATTATTCCCTCTGGGTAAAAATAATGTGAATGTGCCTATAAAATTGAATTAATATTATACCATAAAATAAATTGTAAAGAATAATTTTTTGAGGGATTTTTTAAAGAAAAAGGCGCATAAAACCTGCCAAAGGACCGTCCC
>NCRO01000593.1 GCA_002849045.2 Candidatus Sediminicultor secundus | reverse complement strand
TGGCAGGAAAGAAGATTAGTTATATACGGCAAATATAAATAGGGACAGGCTAATTACGACTATTATGAAGTAATAATCCCATGGGTCAATCCTAAGTGGTCCAGACTCATCAGAGAATTCAATGAAAATTGTTATCCATATATTCAGAAAAAAGGGCGGTGAAGCATGAGAGATGATTTTGCAATCAATAAGTTAATTCAAATGCTATGGAAAAATCCTCAGCTGATTGACAAATTTCTAAATAATCCCACCAACTTTGCCAAAAAGTTTAAGATTCATTTAAGTGATGCAGAAATGACGTTTTTATCTTCTATAGATAAAGCTACCATAAAGGAATATATTAAGAATGGTTTTGATTCCAGAATTAGTAAATGTTTATGGACATGGTATTATAAACGATTTCTTGGGAGTAATGTTATTCACGCAATTCCAAATTGCTCTTACGGCGGTATATCAGTGCACCAATCTATGTTAAGTGATATAAGTCGAAACTTGTATTTCAAGCGAGCGATTGAGGCC
>NCRO01000592.1 GCA_002849045.2 Candidatus Sediminicultor secundus | reverse complement strand
GCTTAAAGATTTAAGTAAAGACTTTGGAAAAGTGAAAGCAGTGAATAATTTTAACCTCGAGATAAATGATGGTGAGTTTGTAGCTTTACTGGGGCCTTCTGGATGTGGAAAAACCACCACCCTACTTATGATAGCTGGAATTTATAAGCCCACTACTGGGGGTATTTATTTCGGAGATAAGATTGTAAACGAGGTTTTACCCAAAGATAGAAAAATTGGCATGGTCTTTCAAAGTTATGCCCTTTATCCTCATATGACTGCATTTGATAATATAACATTTCCTTTAAAATTACTGAAAACTCCTAAGGAAGAGAGGGAAAGAAGAGCCAAGGAAGTGGCTAAATTAGTTCAAATAGAAGAATTATTAGATAGAAAACCTGCTGAACTTTCCGGGGGACAACAACAGAGAGTGGCTCTTTGTCGAGCTTTAATTAAGAAGCCAGATATCCTACTTTTAGATGAACCCCTCTCCAATTTAGATGCCAAGCTTAGAACCTTGATGAGAGCAGAGCTTAAAAGGCTACAGAGAAGATTGGGTATTACCACCATTTTTGTTACTCACGATCAGGTAGAGGCCATGACTATGTCTGATAAAATAGCTTTATTACAGTTAGGCGAACTTCAGCAATATAGTTCATCTGATGAGCTATATAATCGACCGGTGAACCTGTTTGTGGCCGGTTTTATAGGAAGCCCCCCCCTGAAACTGTCTCATATACACATATTCGAGCACACGAGA
>NCRO01000591.1 GCA_002849045.2 Candidatus Sediminicultor secundus | reverse complement strand
GGATAAAGCAATGGCAGAGCTAAAACAATCGAAATATTACGGTCAATTAGATAAATATCCTATTACAATCTACTGGATTCCTGATATACCTGATGAGGAAAAGATTGCACTTTTATTTATGTCTAACTTGCAAGAAATTGGAGTAACGGTTAATTCGGTAAAGGTTCCTTGGTCGTTATTACAAAAGGATACCTCAGAAATGGAAACCAGCCCACATATACTTACGGTCTCAGTTGCGGGTACTTATCCAGAAGCTGGTAGCTTTTTGGAGGCAAGATACTCTTCTGAATCAGCTCCTTCATGGATGCAAAATGAATGGTTGTTAGATCCAGATCTGGATGCGAGGATTGTGGATGCTACCAAAACAAGTGATCAAAATGAAAGATTTGCTAAATATGGTGAGTTACAGCATTATATTGTAGATATTTGTCCAACTATTTTCTTATTTGATCAGATATCGTCATTTCCCTATCAGTCTTCTTACATGGATTGGCCTGCTGCTGAAGGGATAACTCCTCCAGTTTTTGGTTACTCTTTTGCTGGGCGTTCGATTAAAATATATCCTGATAAAAAATCTGAGTTATAGAAATGAAGAGAGCAATAAAGGAGGTGTAGTATAATAATATGGAGGAGTGTACGAGCTCCTCCATATTATTAAAATTTGAACGTTGTAGATATATTAAAAAGAGCAATCTATTCTTTTTTTGTTTTATTAGGACTTTCCATTTTAATATTTACTATCGCTCGCGTTATGCCTGGGGATCCCGCAAGAATGGCTTTAGGACCAAGAGTTCCTCAATGGGCTGTAGATAGACTAAAAGAAGAAATGCATCTTAATGACCCTGTTCCTATCCAGTACTATTACTGGATTAAAGGTGTTCTACATGGTAATTTTGGTATGTCTTTGAATACTCGACGTGATGTTAGTGATGATATTAAACAATTTTTTCCTGCGAGTTTGGAACTTGCTTTATATTCTGCAATTTTGTTGTTTGTTTTAGGAGTTATACTTGGTACTATTTCTGGTTGGTTCAAGAATACATGGATAGACAACTTAACAAGAGGACTCTCCTATATAGGGGTTGTTACACCCTCTTTTGCTTTTGCTATTTTTTTTTGTGTTAATTTTTAGCTATAAATTTAGAATGTTTCCTACAATTGGAAGACTTTCCCCAGGTCTAATTCCTCCACCTTCGATAACTAGGTTATATACAATAGATGCGTTAATTTCAGGTCAGTTTAATGTATTTTTTGATGCAGTAAAGCATCTTTTTTTACCAGTAATTAGTTTAATGATGATGCCGATGGCAGTAAATGCGAGGCTAACCCGAGCTGTTATAACTGAAAATATATCAAAAGATTATATTGCATTTGAGCGGTCATTGGGTATTCCCGAGAAAATTATTATGTTTAAATATCTTTTAAAACCTTCACTGATCCCAACTATATCAATAACTGGATTGGCTTTTGCTAATCTTTTAGTTAATGCTTTTTTAATTGAGTTAATCTTTAACTGGCCTGGCTTATCACGCTATGGCCTGAATGCAATACTATATAAAGATCTAAATGCTGTAGTGGCTGTAATCCTCGTTCTTGGAATTATGTTTATTGTTGTTAATATCTTTGTAGACCTGATTGTTTGCTACCTTGATCCTACAATTAATATAGAAAGAGGAAGGACTCAATAAGATGAAAAAAAAATCAAGTATACAAAAAGGAGAACTATCTAGAAAATATGTAAATATTCAAAAGAATTGGTATAAATTTTCACGTAATAAGCTTTCTATTATAGGGTTAATAGGAGTTTGCCTAATCTTATTTATTGCTGTATTTGCCAATTATTTATCTCCGTATCCTGAGTCAGCTGGTAGATATGTAAATTTTTATGAATCAAACCAACCTCCAAGTTTAATTCATTTGTGTGGAACAGATGTAAATGGTCGAGATATTTTAACTCGTATTTTCTTTGGCTTTAGAATATCTTTGTTGATGGGACTCACTGTTGTATTGATTCAAGCTCCTTTAGGTACAATTTTAGGATTGATTGCTGGGTATAATAGAGGTAGTTGGATAGAAATGATAATTATGCGAATTACAGATATTTTTCTTTCGATTCCTCCTCTACTTTTGGCTCTAGCAATTTGCTCTATTCTAAAGCCCGGTCTGATGGGTGCTCTTTTGTCAGTTTCTATGGCTTGGTGGCCTTGGTATGTGAGATTAGTATATGGACAAACTTCTTCTATTAAAGGTGAATTTTTTATTCATGCAGCTGAGTTAAGTGGTGCAAATACAGTGCATATATTATTCAGAGAAATTTTCCCCAACTGTTTAGCGCCTATCTTTACTAAAATGAGTATGGACATGGGAACCGTAATTCTACTCATAGCAAGTTTAAGCTTTGTTGGATTAGGTACACAGGCGCCAACTCCTGATTTGGGGAAAATGGTTTCTGATGGATGTAACTATCTACCTGCTCAATGGTGGATAGCAATATTTCCTGCCCTTAGTATCATGTTTATTGTGTTTTCTTTTAATCTTCTAGGAGATGGAATTCGCGATATGTTAGGATCAGAAGAAAGGGGATAATTATTATGCCTAGACCATTAATTGAGATTAAAAATTTGTATGTAGGGTTTGAAGTCTTTGGAGGTATACTTAAGGTATTGGATGGGCTAGATCTTGTTGTATGGCCTGGTGAGAGAGTGGGTGTAGTTGGAGAAATGGGAAGTGGAAAGACAACCACAGCAAAAGCCATAATGGGTATACTTCCTAAGCCATCCGCAGTAATACCTAAAGGAGAAATATTTTTTAAAGGAAAAGATCTTTTGAAAATGAAACATAAAGAACTCCAACAAATTAGGAGGCAGGAAATTTCTATGATATTTGAAGATCCTACTGCTGCACTCAATCCGGTTTTTACAATTGGCACTCAACTCGCAGATGCTATTAGGTACACGAAGAAGTCCAGGAAAGATATATCAAAGAATGAAATTAGAAGACAGGCAATACAGGCGATGAAAAAAGTATCACTACCGGATCCGGAAAGAGTATTTCATAACTATCCTATTCAGCTTTCTGGAGGTATGAGACAAAGAATTTGCATCGCTATGACTTTAATAAGCAACAATGAATTAATTATTGCTGATGAGCCTGGGACATCTCTTGATGTAACAATAAAAGATCAAATCTTTCGTCTATTAAAAAAATTGGTGGAGGAACGAAATACATCAATTATTTTAATTAGTCATTCATTGGGAGATATTAAGAATACGACAGATAGAGTATATGTTGTGTATGCTGGATCTACAGTAGAAGTAGCGAAGACAAAGAGCTTTTTTAAGAATCTGTTCCATCCATATTCTCGAGGTCTATTGAATGCTTCTCCCAGATTAACAGGTGAGGGCATAGGAGAAGAAATTCCAGGCCAGATGCCTGAAT
>NCRO01000590.1 GCA_002849045.2 Candidatus Sediminicultor secundus | reverse complement strand
TTTAATTACTGATAGTGATGAAGCAATTACTGTAAAATTAACTGTTACCGATTATTGTGGTAATGAAGATTCTGATGCTGATAGTGTGACCATTACAAAACCATAATCAAATGGCGGATGCTCATAAGTTAACATAATTTATTAGGTAAATAAAAGGGACAGGCTACTTTTTACATTTATCTTTTGTAAAAGTAGCCTGTCCCTTTTATATTTATTTTATTATTGATTCTTTATTTCTCTTCTGGTCTTTGTTATAATGTTAAACAGGGGAAAAAGAAAAAATGAAAGAAAAAAAACAAAATAAAATATTAGAATTATTTAAGCCCTATGTCCCTAAGGCAGTGACTTCCAGGATATTAGAAGGGAAGGGAAGCTTGCCGAGTGAACGGAGTGAAGCTACCATAATATTTATCGATATAAGAGGGTTTACTAAGCTTGCCGACCAGCTGGACCCGGAGAAAGCTACGGAAATAATAAATAATATATTTGAACCGATAGTTGGCTTAATAGATAAATATGGTGGAAGTATCAATAAATTTTTAGGCGATGGATTAATGGCTATATTCGGGACACCTTTTAGCCATGAAGATGACCCCGAGAGAGCAGCAAGAGCAAGTTTAGAGATAATGAAGTCCATCGAAGAAAATGGGAAGATAAAAATAGGTAATAAAGTAAAAAATCTAAAGGCAAGGATTGGAATTAATACCGGATTGTGCATATCCGGTGAGATTGGTTCGGCTTCAAGAAAAGAATTCACCGTTATAGGAGATACGGTAAATTTAGCCTCTCGTCTGCAAGCAAATGCAATTCCCGGGGAAATATTAATCGGTGAAAAAACTTTCCGGCGAATCAAAGGTAATTTTATAATTTCTTCTCCCCGCAAATTGAAGATAAAAGGTAAGAAGGATTTGGTCTTAGCTTACACTTT
>NCRO01000589.1 GCA_002849045.2 Candidatus Sediminicultor secundus | reverse complement strand
CCTAATCAACCAAAAGGGCAGGGCAGGAAAAAATTACTACCAAATGATTAAAAAACTACTACAAATTATTTCTTCTAAAAGCAATGTTAGTAAAGGAGTAAAAAATAACAGAATAGGAAAATGTCAATTAGGGGGTATAAAATGAAAAGAATAATAATTATATTCATAATTGTGTTTTGTTTAATCTCATTTACAGGAACTTCTTATCCGGATGAAGAACCTCAAAATGTTGCTAAAATTTGGAAGTCATTTACTATTTATGAAAAAGAGTGTTATTTGATTGGAATTTCAGATGGGATAATGACAACTCTTGTGGATTTTGATAAACATGAGAAACGCGATGAGAAAGTAAGAGAAATAATAAAACTTTTAATAAATGAGAAATATGATTTCCTCTTCCTTCCTTCCTTAGTCAACTGATTAAAAAGTTGAAAAATCTCGGCTTTTGTTCCTACGTCAATGCCCCGTGTAGGTTCATCAAAAATCAAAATCCTCGATCCACTACACAACCATTTGGATAAGGCAACTTTCTGCTGATTACCACCACTAAGATAGATGAGCTTTCTAGCCAGGTCAGTAGGATGGATGCGCAGTTCATTAACGTATTTTTCTCCTACTCGCCACTCTTTTCGGTGCTTGATCAGACCTAACTGTGAGATTTTTTTCAGACTGGCTAAAGTTATGTTTGACACTACGGACAGTGGGTTAATGAGGCCATCTTTTCTATCTCTGGTGAGATAACCCAATCCTAACCCGATTGCCTTTTCAGGAGAAGATATAGTAACTCTTCTATCATTAATATGGATTTTACCACTATCGATCTTTTCCAATCCGAATAATGCACGGACAAGGGTAGTACACCCAGCTCCTAGCAGACCAAAAATACCCACTATCTCCCCTTCATGTAAGGTGAAGTCCACATGGTGGAGGGCACCTTTTATCTCCAAGCCTTGCACCTTCAAGATAGGTTTGCCAGGGCTCGTTTCCTCTTTGGGAAACTGTTCTTTAAGTTCTCTTCCCACCATCATCTTAATAATAGTATCCTCGTCGGTTTCATTCACGGGTAATGTAGCAATCTTCTTCCCATCTCTCAGAACAGTTACTCGCTGGCCCACTAAGGGAACCTCGGATAAGTGATGGGAGATATAAATAATAGAGATCCCTCGTTCACGCAATTCATTTACCAGGTTAAAAAATCGTTGCCGCTCCTCTTCTGATAGAGCTGATGTAGGTTCGTCGAAGAGTAGAATCTGTTCATCTAAAGACAAAACTTTAGCGATTTCTACGAGCTGTTGTTCAGCCAGACCAAGATGCCTTACAAGCACGGTATGGTCAATATTTAAGTTCAGTCTCTTCAAAATTTGTTGAGCCTTTTTATATATTTCTGGCCAATCAACAAAGAAAGATCTACGTTTAGGCAATCTACCTAAAAAAATGTTCTCAGCTACACTCAGGCTGGGGATGAGACTCAACTCTTGATAAACCATACCGATTCCCAATGAACGAGCATGATAAGGGCTGGTTATTTCGACTTGTTTACCCCGGAGGATGATACGGCCACTATCTTTGGGCAAAGAACCACTAAGGATTTTTACTAAGGTAGATTTACCAGCACCATTTTCACCCAAGAGAACATGGGTCTCTCCTTCATAAAGTTCAAAATCCACATGATCAAGGGCATGAACACCCGGGAAACTTTTATCAATGGCTTCTAATCGTAATAAAGGCTCTCTTGGCATTTCTCTTCCTCTTCTTTCAGAAAAATAAGTATACTGCACTATTATAGGTCCACAAGATAAACGAGTAATTATCTATTTTTCATGGAACTTAGCAGTGTTCTATATTGGAAAGTTATCCCTTAACTTATTCCGCACAGTAACATTATCAAAAAATTAGAAAATCCCATATTTATAAGAGATACAACGCTAAAAAGTACAAAAAAAATAGATTATAGAAATAAACTTATCTTAAGTTTGTTATAAAGGCATAGAGGGAGGCCCTTTATAAGGACCCCCTCTTGCCATAGCTTATTTTGCCAGATATTCGGCCTTGATTGCCTTCCAGTCTATAGGCTCAAGCTTTGGGTCAGGAAAAAATTCATCCGCATTTTCCTTATACATCGTCCTGGGCCTGATGTCGAAAATCGGAGGGACATCTAATCCCAAAGCTGCCCTAACCGCATATTCGACTCCGTACCAACCCCAGTCCGCAAATCCGTGAGTTGTTTCTGCCACCATTCTTCCTTCAGCTATCAACATCACTGACTCCGGGGTAACGTCATTGGTGAATATTTTCACTTCATCTTGTCTACCCACAGCCTCAGCAGCTAACATTGCACCCATGCCCATCTCATTAGACGCCGCCCACATAAAGTCAAGCGTCCCTTTAGGATTGGCAGTAAGAAAATCTTCCGCAGCCTTGATACCTTTCTCTCGGTTCCAGTCTGCTGCCAACATACCAACTATTTCGATACCTGGATACTCATCAATCACACTGTGAAAACCGTTCACTCGAGCTGTAGAGAAGAAACCACCCGCGACACCCTCGATAATGGTTCCGGTTGCTTTTATAGCTGCTTTTTCTTCCGGGGTGACAGTAGCATATAGGTCTCGCCACCATTTTAGATCAAGGTATTCTCCTGGCTCAACTGTGACTTTTCTCCCCGTACCTAATACACCTGGTCCACCAAAGTAATCCAGCACGGTATAGGCAGAAACCTCAGCACATTCGAAATTATCAAAGCCAATATAAGAGACTACCTCAACTCCTGCAATGGGCTCCAACAAGTTAACAATTATCACCGGGATACCTGCCTCATTGGCTTTACGAATAGTAGGAATAATCACTTCCACTTCTATAGGCGAGATGGCAATTACATCTACCTTCATGGTAATAAAGTCTTCGATAATTGCCACCTGATCTCCAAAAGCAATATGTGAGGCCGGAGCCCGATAGATGATAGTAGTAGTGATTCCATTAAGACTAGCATCGTAAGCACCTACCTCGAAGTAATGTGTTGCAGTTCTAAAGACTCCAGTGATGTCAGGCGGTGTCCAACCTATAACTATTTCTTTGGGTAATTCTTTTGCAAATATCCCAAACGAACTTATAGTTACTAACAAAGCAACAATAAGAATTATTAATAAACCTTTCTTAATCACTTTCTAATACCTCCATTTAATTAAAATTAGGTTAATCATCTTCAAACAAACTAAATATGTTTTATTTCATAATCACCTCCTTCTTTTAAAATTTGTATAGTTATATGTAATCACCCCCTTCTTTTTTGTATTTAAAGCTAATTATAATTAGGAAATTTATCAATTTACTAAACAATTGACTTTGTTTATTATGCTATGCTATATTATATTCATCATTTATTTAGGCTAGAGTAATTTATATTTTAATACAAAAAGTTACCCCTTTTAACTTTTTAAGATCTTTTATCTCTAAATCATAATCAGCAGTCCCTTGCTGAAAAATAACCAGCAATTGTGCTTTTTCAGCTAACGGATAAGGAAGCCAGTGCCAGGTCCCTTTATATAAAAGTACTCCTTTCCCCTTTTCTAATTTAAAAGCTTTCACTGTTTCTATCTCTGGAACTTCTTGATTTGGGGTAGCCTTACCAACTAAAACCACAACATCCTTATCTAAAGCAAAAAAGATTTCTTCTGTCTTTACATGGCGCTCCAAATTAGTGAAATTCTTATTTCTTTTATTAACTTCCAAAATAGCAAAACCGGTTTTCCCCTCGATATTCATTTCAGCTAAATCATCCCAAAAAGTAAATGTATTTTCTTTTATCTTCGGTTCAATATTTTCATTGCTTATCAAATAGCCATAATCGGCAAAATTTTTATTGGTGAGTGAATTAACCTCTAATTCTTTAATCATCGATTTCCCTTCCTTTATAATTATTCTCTATTACTATAT
>NCRO01000588.1 GCA_002849045.2 Candidatus Sediminicultor secundus | reverse complement strand
CTCTATTACTATATACTGTAAAACCTCTTTATAATTTTGCTCAAAACTACCGAATTATTATAAAGTTCTATTCATCTCCTGTGAACAACTTAAGCTCTTATTTATACTCTTTATTATTCCAATTTTATGAAGTACTTTCCTATATACCCTCTTTGCTAAATATCATCTCACTTACATTGTATTCATTTTTTAGATTATAATATTTATTTAATAATTAGGATTGTCTATTACTTTAATTTGCTCATCTTTCTCTAAAATTAATTTACAAAATCCTTTACTCTCAATAATTCCATAATTATGTCCGGCTTCACCAGGATAAACCGCAAAAAAGATTAATGGTGTATTCCCAGTATTTATCGTCCTATGAGCCCAATATGGGGGAATATAGGATATGCTACCTGATTGCATATCAAGGATTTTAACCTCTGTATCTTTCTTCTGCATTAATAATTTACCTGTTCCCTGTAATACTAAATATATCTCTGCAGTATCTTCCTGTGCATGAAAATGTCCTTTGGTCATATGGAACTCATCACCTACTCGTCCAGGATAGATAATGCTGGTACAGTGCTGTAGATGTCCATATTTCTCAGGGACATCTATATTGTAGACTTTATATATTACACGATCGTCTTCATTAATTATCTTTTGCGCAGCTTTTAAATCATAATACATTCTTTCCATATCGCTCAAATGACGGACTATTATATTACAATTTGAGAGAATCTCACCAGTATTAAAATTTAAATAACTATTAAAAGGTTCCATTAAATCCATATCTATCCTTCCTTCCAAATTTCACTATTAAAAGTTATCTAAACTTCATCAAGATAGTGGAGGCTCCTTCAATTGAGCAAGTCTTTGAAAAGTATTATTAAGATTATCAATTAAATCAATATATATTTCAGCATATTGTTTATAGTGGTCGTGATATTCGGCACGGGCTTCTATTCGGTCTTTAACCTGAACAAATTTTTGTGAAGTTTTAGCCAAGTCATCAAATAGCCCCACAGCATAACCGCCAATAATTGCACTACCCAGAATAGCTGGTTCTTGTTGAGTCACTATGGTATACGGAATATTTAGAGTATCCGCCTTTTTTATTGAAACAAATGTAGCCAACAGTGAAAGTGTGAAAAATATGGTTAAAGAAGTCACCAATAGATTTGAAAGGATAAATATTTTAGTTAATAACGCTGGAATATATTACCAGGGTGATGTAATCGAAACCCCAGAAAAAGAATGGGATATAGTGATAGCCGTAAATCTAAAAGGTATGTATCTTTGCTCCCATTATGTTATAACAGTTATGCTTGCGGGGAATGGGGGGGTAGGGAATAATGTTGCTTCGTCAGCGGG
>NCRO01000587.1 GCA_002849045.2 Candidatus Sediminicultor secundus | reverse complement strand
TTGAAGAAGGAGTTAATTATTTTGATTTAGTTTTTGCTTTTCCGGAATATCGTGATAATTTTGGCGCAGCATTTAAGGGATACAGAGATAAAATAATCATCGCAGGACACGTGGGATGTGCAGAGACTAATGGTCAATACCGTTTAACCCGTGATGTGAAAGAGAATGAAACGCTTTTTCTTGACCTACTGAAAAGATTACACACTGACCACATAGATATTCTCATGATTCAAATGGTGAATGCCTTTGAGTCTTATGACCGAATAATGAAACCTGGCGGACTTATGGAACTTGCGCAACGTTTCCAACAGGAAGGAAAGGCTCGTTTCATAGGGATTAGTGGACACCACCCTCAAGGTGTGATGCGATTTATAAAGAATGGTCTCATTGATGTGCTCATGTTCCCGATTAACCTCGCATGGGATTTTACCCCTGGCAGAAAAGAGGTTCTGCAAACTTGTGGCCGCCAGGGTGTGGGCTTGGTTGCTATGAAAATTTTTGCAGGAGGCAGGCTTTTTCAGAGAAAGAAATTAATCTCTATAGATCCGGTTCAATGCATTAACTATGTTCTTTCACAACCTGGGGTTTGTACATCTGTTCCAGGGGTAAAGAATACTAAGCAATTAAGAGCGGCACTTCAATTTTTAAATGTAACAGAAGCACAAAAAAATTTTAGTTCTATCATTGCTGAGTTTCAGGAAGACATAAAGGGGAATTGTGTATACTGTAACCATTGTCTTCCCTGCCCAGTTGGCATTGACATAGGTCGAGTCATTCAAATGGTGGACAAAGCACTTTTTGATATGTCATATAAATCAAAGGATGATTATCAAAGTCTTAAGAGAAAAATTAATTTTTATTATCCTGGTCGAATTCGTACAAAAAGGTCTAACTTTAAAGGTCTTTCCACAATAGCTTCCGAATGCATCGAGTGTGGTGTCTGTATAAAGCGCTGCCCTTTTGATGTGGATGTGATTTCAAAGATGAAACAAGCTATTAAATTGTTTAAGATGAAAAATTGAAGTTATATTGCTAAATCCCCTAAAAAAAGCATGATTTTTGCAGATTTTATCGAATTATAAAATTAATCTATATATAAAATATTTTTTAGAGGATTTACATGCTAGATAATAAAGGTTTCGATAAATGGGCAGGGGAATATGATGCCTCAATTAAAAGACATAGTGAAAGATATCCATTTGAAGGTTATTATAATGTTTTAAGTTATGTACACAGTTTGATTAAAGAATCCAAAGAGACAAAAATAATTAACTCCTTCTTCAA
>NCRO01000586.1 GCA_002849045.2 Candidatus Sediminicultor secundus | reverse complement strand
CCTGGGTGATTACTCAATTTGGAATAACCGAAGATTCCATCAAGGCCGTTGGTAATAAAGTTCAGATAACTATGGACCAGGCCTATTCCCCCAGTTTAGTTCTTTCCTGTATGACCTATGGCGTTACCAGTACCGTAAACCCGAAGGTTGCCGAAGAACATAATGTAGAAGGTGATATGGGAATGGCCTATCTAACAGAAAATTCCGCAGGGAGTGGTCCTTACAAATTAGTCAGCTGGGAGAGAAATCAGAAGTTAATCTTTGAGGTCAACGAAAATTATTGGGGGCCTAAACCAGAAGTAGATAAGATTGTAATAATAGATATACCCGAATCATCCAGTCAGCTCCTCCAGCTTAAAGGTGGCACTATCGATCTTGCCTGGAACCTCGAGCATGATCAGATTCCAGACGTAGAGAAGACCAAAGGACTCTACACTCTTTCTAAACCACAATTCAAATTAATCTACTTTGCTATGAATGGGCAAACCCCGCCGACAGATAATGTCCTGGTTAGAAGGGCGGTTAAGTCTGCCATAGACACCGAGGCAATTATGAAAGCCATAGGAGGTGGCGTAATCGAACTCCATACCTTCGTTCCTAAAGGGATGTTCGCTTATTACGATGGAGAAGAAGTGCCCTATAGCCCCGAAAAAGCAAAAGAATTATTAGCCGAAGCGGGTTATCCGGATGGTTTTGAAATAACCTTAACCGTTCCCGATTTCTTGTCCACCGAAGGAACAGTGGTTAAATCCTATCTCGAACAAGTAGGCATAAAGATTAATCTGGAACTAATTGCTTACACTACCCTCTTGGGTAAATATAGAAAACAGGGATTGGAGATGGTTATAGCTCGATGGGGAGCTGATTATGCTGACCCTGATGCCAATGCCAAACCATTTGCCCATTGCAGGATTACTAGCGACGAGGCAACAATAAAACAATTAGCCTGGAGAAATGCCTATGCTAATCCTGAAATGACCGACATGGTTGAAAAAGCTGCTTTTATTCAGGACAGAGACGAACGAGAAAAAGTTTATGTAGATTTACAGAAAAAATGGCAAAGTGACGGCATTTTTAAAATACTCTACCAGATGACCATGCAGTTAGGGCTAAACGACAGAGTAGGTAATTTTATCATGAACGAACTAACCCAGACACCCTGGAAGCTTATAACCCTAAAGGATTAACAGAAACCTTTCTATTTTTATTAAAAGCAAAAAATAGAAAGTATTTTCTCTAAAGATATATGTTAAAATGTTGGTACTAAATAAGCTATACCGTATATACTAACC
>NCRO01000585.1 GCA_002849045.2 Candidatus Sediminicultor secundus | reverse complement strand
TTGCTACCACATTAACTATGTCTTCAACACTACAACCGCGAGAAAGGTCATTAACCGGTTTTCTCATCCCCTGAGAGATTGGGCCTATAGCCTCAGCTTTAGCTAATCTTTCTATTAATTTGTAAGCAATGTTCCCAGAATGTAAATCGGGGAATATCAGGACATTAGCTTTTCCGGCAATTTTACTATTTGGAGCTTTTCGCTCTCCGATTGAGGGAATCAATGCGGCATCGGCTTGAAGTTCTCCATCAATAAGTAACTCTGGCTTCTTTTTTTGGGCAATTTTAGTAGCCTCGATTACTTTATCAACTAAAGGATGTTTGCCACTCCCCTTGGTGGAAAAAGATAACATTGCCACTTTTGGTTCAAAACCAACCAGTGCTTTTCCGGTTGCAGCGCTGGCGATAGCAACATCGGCAAGCTGTTCGGTATTGGGTTCTGGATTTAAAGCACAATCAGCAAAAACCATGATTCCTTTTTCTCCATAAGGGCAATCAGGTACCACCATAACAAAAGAACTGGAAACAATATTTATACCAGGGGCAGTTTTTATAGTCTGCAGAGCTGGTCTAAAAACATCTCCTGTTGCATTGATAGAACCAGCAACCAAACCATCTGCATCATCGTGATAGACCATTAATGCACCGAAATAAAGAGGATTTTCCAATAATTGATAAGCTTCGTCTGAGTTTACTCCTTTATTTTTACGAAGCTGATAATAAGATTCAGCATATTCTTTCAGTTTTTTAGAATCTTTGGGGTTTATTATTTGTATTTTATTTGATAAATCAATTCCCAATTCCCGGGCTTTAGATTTAATGTTTTCTTCTATTCCTAAAAGTATTAAACTGGCGAACCCCTCATTAATAATAGTTTCAGCCGCCTTAATCATACGCGGCTCTTCACCTTCCGGAAGTACAATAATTTTAGGATTTTTTTTAGCTTTCTCCCGAATAAGTTGCGATATTTTCATTTAGCTTCTCCTTTTAATTAATATTTATTAGTATAAACATTAGTGCGGTATTTAGAGAAAGAAAAGAATATTTTTAATTATTATTTATTTTATCTTCTTCCCCCTGGTACCTTTTATTTTTTTATGCAATACACGATACGAATATAATACTATCAATTTTATGGCAAATTTTGTACAA
>NCRO01000058.1 GCA_002849045.2 Candidatus Sediminicultor secundus | reverse complement strand
GGTCTGTTATATCCGGAAATATACGAGATGCAAGTAGAGGCGATAATTGAGGCAGCAATAGAATTAACCAAACAAGGTATTAAGGTTAAGCCGGAAATAATGGTTCCTTTAATTAGCCATGCAAATGAATTTAAGCCAATATGTAAAAAAGCAAGAAAAATTGCCAATGAAAAGATAAAGTCTGCTGGAGTAAAATTGGAATATAAAGTGGGAACCATGATTGAATTACCCCGGGCCGCTTTGACTGCTGATAAAATAGCAGAAGAAGCAGAATTCTTTTCTTTCGGTACCAATGATTTAACTCAGACCACTTTTGGAATAAGCAGGGATGATGCGGAAGGGAAATTTTTAATGAAATACGTTGATGAGAAAATTTTAGAAGAAAATCCTTTTGAGGTTTTAGATATCGAAGGCGTAGGAAAATTAGTTGAGTTGGGTACAAAGTTGGGAAGAGAAACCCGTCCTAATTTAGAAGTTGGTATTTGTGGAGAGCACGGCGGAGAACCACAATCGGTAGAATTTTTTCATTCTGTGGGCTTAGACTATGTGAGCTGTTCGCCTTTTAGAGTTCCCATTGCCCGATTGGCAGCCGCTCAGGCGGTAATAAAGGAAAAGGAAAAAAATTAGAGATACAATAATATTAATTCACCAATTCACTAATTGGCCAATTCTCCAATTAGAAAATATTCTAAAAATAGATTGTAGTGACAATTGACAATTAAAAAAGTATAAGATGTGCAGTAAAAGTTGTAGGGGTGTGTTAATTAATTTCACCCCTCTACACTTAAATATGAAAGTTACAAATAAAAATAAAAAGAAAGGATAGAATAATATGCAAATTGAATTGTTAATTCCCTTAAGTGGTGTTGTCGCTCTTATATTTGCTATATTTCTTTCCCTGAAGGTAATCAGAGAAAAGCCGGGAAATAAATTAATGCAAGAAATATCAAAAATGATTGAACAGGGAGCTATTACTTTTTTAAAAAGAGAATATAGCGTTTTGGTGTTTTTCATTATTATAGTCAGTCTCATATTAGGTTGGCTGAGAAGTCCTATTACCAGTTTATCTTTTGTAATAGGGGCAATTTGCTCCGGATTAGCAGGTTTAACCGGAATGAAAATAGCAACTAAAGCAAATACGAGAACTGCAAATGCGGCCATAGAGGGAGGAATAACCAAAGCATTAAAAGTTGCTTTCTCCGGTGGTGCGGTGATGGGTATGTCGGTAGCAGGTTTTGGATTATTAGGTTTAGGCACTTTATATTACTTCATCAGAGAACCAGAAATTATAAATGGATTTGCTTTGGGGGCAAGCTCTATAGCTTTATTTGCCAGAGTAGGTGGAGGAATATTTACTAAAGCTGCAGATGTGGGAGCTGATTTAGTGGGAAAAGTTGAAGCAGGGATACCTGAAGATGACCCACGTAACCCAGCAGTTATCGCTGATAACGTAGGAGATAACGTAGGAGATATAGCAGGAATGGGTGCAGATCTATTTGAATCTTACGTGGGCTCAATTATTTCCACTATGATTTTGGGTGGATTATTATTTGAAGGAACTAAAGCAATTATGTTTCCTCTATTGTTAGCAGCTTGCGGGATAATTTCTTCTATTATAGGTACTTTTTTTGTACAAACCAAAAGCGAAAAGAATTTACACAAGGCCTTAACCAAGGGAACTTTAGTAAGCGGATTTTTAGTAATTATTGCTTCTGCTTTTCTTTCTAATGTTTTATTTAATAGTTTAAACGTATTTTATGCCACTGCCGCTGGTTTAGCTGCCGGTATAATTATCGGATTAATAACTGAATACTATACCTCCTATCACTATCCTCCGGTAAAGGCAATTGCTAAGTCATCACTTACCGGAGCAGCAACTACCATTATTTCGGGATTGGCTGTCGGTATGCAAAGTACTGCTATACCTTTAATCGTGATTTCTCTAACAGTTTTAGTTGCCTATAAATTCGCGGGATTATACGGAATTGCTGTTTCAGCAGTGGGGATGCTTTCTATAATCGGCATGACGGTTTCCGTTGATTCCTACGGTCCGATTGCTGATAACTCGGGTGGAATTGCGGAAATGGCCAAACTGGACCCCAAGGTTCGAGAAATTACCGATTCATTAGATGCGGTAGGAAATACTACGGCTGCCATTGGAAAAGGTTTTGCTATCGGTTCAGCAGCATTGACTGCTTTGGCTCTATTTTCAGCCTATTGTAAATCCGTAGGATTAGAAACCATAAGCATAACTAATCCGATAGTGGTAGCAGGGATGTTTATAGGTGGTCTTTTGCCTTACTTTTTTTCTGCTTTAGCCATAAATGCAGTAGGAAAAACAGCTTTCCTAATGATAGAAGAAGTTCGTCGGCAATTTAGAGAAATACCTGGCCTGAAAGAGGGAAAAGCTAAACCGGATTCTTCGAAATGTGTGGATATTAGCACTAAAGGAGCTTTAAAAGAGATGGTGATACCCGGGTTGTTAGCCATAGTATCTCCTATAGCAGTAGGAATGGTACTTGGCCCTGAAGCCTTGGGAGGCATGTTGATTGGAGCGGTGTTAGTAGGAGTATTATTGGCCATACAGATGGCCAATTCCGGGGGAGCTTGGGATAATGCCAAAAAATATATTGAAATGGGAAATTATGGGGGAAAAGGCACAAAAGTCCATGAGGCCGCAGTTATAGGTGATACTGTAGGCGACCCTCTTAAAGATACTGCTGGTCCTTCTATGAATATATTGATTAAAGTTATGTCCATAGTCGCTCTGGTGTTTGCTCCTCTATTTATAAAGTAGTCGTTAGTGAATGGTGAATAGTCGTTAGTTTTAAATACAAAATGCAAGATAAATTAATTAGCTGGTTTTCTAATTAGCAGATTTATGCTATGTTGCAGATAATTTTATAGTAAATTCTGACTTTTTGGTTATAATTACGTTGTAGGGGCACAATGAATTGTGCCCTTGCCATAATAATGCGTAATTTCTCCTATGGGCACGATGCATCGAGCCCCTACATTACTAAAATGATTTTACAAAAAATAAATTCCCAAAGAATACAATTGGGAGGAAACATTAAATGAGATTTTATGATTTAATTATCAAAAAAAGAGATGGCCAAGAATTAACTCAAGAAGAAATAAATTTCATGATAAAAGAATATTGCGAAGATAGGATTCCCGATTATCAAATGTCTGCAATATTAATGGCTATATATTTTAAGGGAATGAGTAAAAGGGAGATAAAATATTTAACTATGGCTATGGTTAATTCTGGAAAAATTATCGACCTTAGTTCTATTCCCGGAATTAAAGTCGATAAACATAGTACTGGCGGAGTAGGAGATACTACTACCCTCGCTTTAGCTCCCATGGTGGCAGCAGCAGGTGTTCCGGTAGCCAAGATGTCAGGGCGGGGTTTAGGTCATACCGGTGGTACAATCGATAAATTAGAATCAATTGAAGGGTTTAAAACAGAATTAAGTCTGAATAAATTTATAGATATCGTTAAGAAAGTTGGAGCATCAATTATAAGTCCCACTTCATATTTGGCTCCCGCAGACAAAAAATTATACGCGTTAAGGGATGTCACCGGAACGATAGAAAGTATTCCATTAATCGTAGGCAGTATTATAAGTAAAAAATTGGCTGCTGGTGCAGATGCTATTGTATTAGATGTTACTACCGGCAGCGGTGCTTTTATACAAGAATATAAAGACGCCTTGAAATTAGGGAAAATAATGGTGGATATAGGATTAGAGTTAGGCAAAGAGACCGTGGCGGTAGTTTCAAATATGGATGAACCCTTGGGTTTTGCTATCGGTAATTCCTTGGAAGTTAAAGAGGCTATCGAAGTTTTAAAAGATAAAGGACCGGAAGATTTACGTAACCTTTGTCTGGTTCTTGGTGCTCACATGCTAAAATTAGGCGGAGCAGTAAAGGATTATGAAGAAGGAAAAAACAGATTAAAAATAATATTGCAAGAGGGGTCAGCTTTTAATAAATTTAAGGAAATGATAACCGCTCAAGGCGGGAATCCGGAAATAATCGATAAACCGGAATTATTGCCCTTAGCAAAACATTGTACTAATATTAAAGCTAATATTAGCGGCTATATACAAAAAATAGATTCCCGATTAATTGGTGAGAGCGCCATGCTTTTAGGAGCAGGCAGAGAGAAAAAAGAATCAGAAATCGATTTATCTGTAGGAATTATTTTAAAAAAGAAAGTAGGCAGCAAAGTTAATATTAACGAAGATTTAGCTGAAGTGTATTATAATGATTCAAAAAACTTAAAAGAAACAAAGAACAAATTGTTCTCCTCATTTGTTATAGGGGATAAAAAACCCAAAAAATTACCACTAATTTTAGCTACTATCAACAAGAAAGGCGTTAAAGAGTTTGCATAAGTAGTATCAAGTATCGAGTATTACGTATTAGTTCTTCAGTTACCCTGTTGTCCAGTTAACCAGTTGAATTAGACGATAATTACTAGTTTTTAGTTATTGGTTTTTAGATAAAGAAATCAGTTTGCGGTTTTCTTAAATAACTAACCATTTATATATGCTATCTGCTATTTTTCTTTACCATATACTGTTACTGTTGTTACTCGATACTATATACTGCGATAGCAATTTGATTTCTCTCTCTTATTTTCTTTACTCGATACTATATACCCGATACTATATACTATCTTTTTTCTATTTGTGTTATAATTTTAAATGAATAAATTTAAAAAAGAGGGTAATCAGTTGGAAGTAATTATTAGCCATCAAAGCACTGATTTTGATTCTTTGTCTGCCATGGTAGCAGCTAAAAAAATATATAAAGACGCTCTTTTGGTATTTACCGGAGCTGTGGAGAAAAATGTAAGAAAGTTTATCTCCATATATGGAGAGCTGATAAAGATAGCTCCTCTTAAGAAAATTAAAATAGAAGAGATTACTAAATTGATAATAGTTGATACTAGAATAAAAAAACGGATTGGACTATTTGCTAATGTAATAAATAAGAGAGATTTGGAAATTCATATCTATGACCATCACCCTTCCACTGCAGAGGATATTAAAGGGGATTTGAATGTAATAGAAGAAGTAGGAGCAACTACTACCATAATTTTAAAAAAAATAAAAGAAATGAATATAGAAATTAGCCCCATTGAGGCAACTCTCTTTGCTTTGGGAATTTATGAAGATACTGGATCCCTTACTTTTTCAACTACGACAGTTGATGATATAAACAGTATTTCTTATTTGTTTGATAAAGGAATAAAACTAAAAGTTGTAGCAAATTTTATAAATATTGGTCTAAGCTTAACTCAAAAAAAATTATTAAATAAATTACTACTTTCTTCTAAAGAAATCTTTTGCAAAGGTATACGTATTAATATGGCTAAGGCAAAAGTAAAAAATTATACAGAAGGACTGGCTCTTCTCACCCATAGGTTAATAGAAATTGAAAATAGCGATGTTTTTTTTACCATAGTAAAGATGGCAGAGCGAATATATATAGTTGGAAGGAGCAGAATAAATTCAGTTGATGTAGATGAAATACTAAAGGAATTAGGAGGAGGAGGTCACTTTCAGGCGGCTTCCGCAGTGGTAAAAGATTTATCCCTTGATAAATTAGAAAAAAAGCTTATTGGAATCCTCGAAAGAAAAGTAGAGGTAGGAATTGTTGCGAAAAATATTATGTCTTCACCGGTTAAAACCGTTAATACTTCAGCTTCTATCGAAGAAACAAAAAAAATATTATTAAGATACGGACATAACGGGATTCCGGTAGTAGAAGAGGGGGAGCTGAAGGGCATTATAACAATGCAGGAAATAAATAGGGCTAAACAACATGGGCTTGGAAAAGAGCTGGTAAGCAAATATATGTCCAATCAAATAATTAGTGTAAAATTAAAAACTCCTTTAACTGAAATTCAAGAATTAATGATTAATTACGATATTGGGAGAACATTAGTTGTCAATCAGCAAAATAAATTAGTAGGAATAATTACCAGAACTGATTTAATAAGAAATTTGTATGGAGAAGGTCATATCCCCAAAAGATCATTTTCAACCTATATTAAGACCAGTAGCAAAATAGAGAGAAAGAAGCAGATAGAATTAATAGAGAAAATATTTCCTAAAAGAGTTCAAAATATTATAAATAAAATTGGGGAGATAGGCGATAAATTAAATTTTCCAGTTTTCATAGTAGGAGGAGTCGTAAGAGATCTCTTTTTGGGGATTGAAAATTATGATATTGATATTGTAGTTGAAGGTGATGGAATAAAATATGCTCGAGAGTTGAGCAGGAGTTGGAAAGGAAGAATTAAAAGCCACGAAAAATTTAGAACTGCAGTGGTAATTTTAACTGATGGTTTTAAAATAGATGTAGCAACTGCCCGACGAGAATTTTATGAATACCCCGCAGCCCTTCCTGAAGTTGAGCTAAGCTCGATAAAAAAAGATTTATACAGAAGAGATTTTACTATAAATGCCATGGCTATCCAGTTAAATCAAAAACATTTTGGAAAATTAATCGACTTTTTTAAATCGAGAAATCTTATGAAAATATTAGGAATAATTACTGAATACAATCCTTTTCACAATGGCCATCTTTACCATCTTTTTAAAGCAAAAGAAATAACCGGGGCAGATTATGTAGTAGCAGTTATG
>NCRO01000584.1 GCA_002849045.2 Candidatus Sediminicultor secundus | reverse complement strand
GTAGTAATAGATTCCGGAAATACGACTAATTCAGCACCATGCTCTTTCACCGCAGTCTTAAGCCAGAAACCTATTTTTTCTAAATTATAATTAATATCATTTGGTTTAACCGCAATTTGAACGGCGGCAGCAATAAATTCCTTCATCTGTCCTCTCCTTCCTTTACATTAAGTTAAAAGTGCCAGATAATCTTTATAAATGTGCCTGGCACTTGTATTTAGCTATTCTTCGTCAAAGGCAACTACCCTGCAAATGCTTGATTCTCCATCAACAAAGCGCCAGGGGAAACACCCTACAATAGTTCTCTTATTTAGAATTTTAGTAATTTCCCCTCCGATATTTTCTACATGGATTATATCAAGATGGAAAAGTTGGGTATGCATTAATTGATAATGGTCTGGAGGATATACCTCTTCAAGACCTTTACCGTATCTTTTTCTGAAAACTTCATCACATTCTTTCGCCTGCACCGGCATCCAATCCCGAATCTTGGTATTCATCGGATGGTCTGCAGAACCACAATCAACACCTATCCACTTAATATCCATTTCTTTACACCAATCAGCAAACTCCATAGTAGGACCAGGATGTTTAATCATATATCTTACTTCATCTGCTTCCGGTTGATCCCAACTATAACGATGATAACCGGTATAGATTACCAATATATCACCCTTCTTCACTTCTACCCTTTCCATAATATCTTTAGAAGTATAAATTCCGTAATCTTCTGCAATATCACTAAGGTCAACTACCGCCGCTGGTCCGATAAGGTCATCTAAGGGGACACTGGCTATATCTCTGCCATGAGTACAGAAGTGAAGTGAACCATCTAAATGTGTTCCTACATGGTTACTGGTGGTAATAAGCTGGCCATTTGCTCCATTAGGGGCAAGCCTCTTAAAAAACTTAATTTGCAGTGGTTCATAAGTGGGCCAAGCCGGAGTCAAGTGGCTTAACGGTTGAGTTAAATCGTACATCTTAATCTTTTCAAAAAATTTCATTTTTGTTTCTCCCTTCATTTTTTAACTAAAATATTACTTTCTGTTTTCTTAATCCATCAATCTTGGCATCATCATAATTTAAAAAGTTTTTAAGAATTTCATCAGTATGTTCTCCAATCTTTGGGGCAGGGTCTGTAACCACTTCTTCGGTTAAGGTCGATAACTTTATCGGATTTCCCGCTAAATGCACTTTTCCCATTCCAGGCTGTTCGGCTTCTATAATCATTTTTCTTGCCTTCACTTGCGGGTCATTAAAGAGCTTATCCACGGTATTAATGGCACTGGCGGGTACATTGCCGGATTCGAAAATTTTTAACCATTTTTCAGTAGTTTTTTGAATAACAATTTCACCAAGGATGGGTTTTATCTTCTCGTAATTTTCTGTCCTTTTCTCGTTTGTCTTAAATTCTTCCACTTCCAGTAAGTCTTCACGATTAACTACTTTACAAAACCTTTCCCAAATCGCCTGGTTACCACAGGCAATAATAACCCACGAGTCCTTTGTTTTAAATCCGCCAAAAGGAGTAATAGATGGGTGCCTGGAACCGATAGGACCTGGTATCTCTCCGTTTATTGCGTATCTGGCTATGGCATTCTCAAGAACTGCAACCTGTCCATCAAGCATAGCAACATCAACCATCTGACCCTTACCGGTAAACACTCTTTCATAAATTGCTGAAATAATTCCTATTGCCCCAAACATACCCGCAATGATATCACCGATTGACGACCCCACCCGGATAGGTTCTCCCCCCGGCTGTCCGGTTATACTCATAATACCACCTAAAGCTTGGGCAATCATATCATAAGCTGGTTTTTCTGAATATGGACCGGTATGCCCAAACCCGGAAACAGCTGCATAGATAACTCGAGAATTTATTTCGGATAAAACATCATAAGATAAGCCTAATTTTTTCGTAGTTCCGGGTCTGAAGTTTTCAAGGACCACATCTGATACTTTAGTTAATTCTTTTATAATCTGTTTTCCTGCAGGTTTTTTTAAATCTATAGCTATACTTTTCTTCCCCCGATTCAAGCTTACAAAATAAGCACTCTGCCCATTTTTGTAAGGACCAAAACTTCGGGAGTCATCTCCTGTTTCAGGTCTTTCAACCTTTATTATTTTTGCTCCCAGGTTAGCAAGTATCATAGCACAATATGGTCCTGCAAGAACACGGGTAAAATCCAAAACTACTATATCTTCCAGTGGTTTTTTTCTTTCCATATTACATCTCCCTATTATATTATACTAAATTTTTTGTTTCCAAATCTTCTACAAATGCTTGCAAGGCATCCTCAAAACAGTTCATCGGAGGTTTCACCAGACCTGCTCCCACCTGACCAATCCCCGGATCTTTATGGGCTATTCCGGTATTAATACTGGGTAATATACCGGTTTCAACTACTTTGCGAATATCAATTCCGGTTGGTGTCCCTCTAAAGTCCAAAGCAGGAATTTTATATATATTATTCTCTGCAGCGGTTATTTCATACATCTTAAGGGTAAAGTTTATTGCATCTTTGGCGCTCCCTCCCACAAATTGGACAATAGCAGGTGCCGCGGCCATGGCGAATCCACCTATACCTACTGTCTCGGCTATAACACTATCACCGATATCAGGGTTTGCATCTTCGGCAGAATAACCGGGGAATAAAAGACCATCTACTATCCCAGCTGGTCCGGTAAACCACCTGTCTCCAAGTCCGCTAACCCTTATCCCAAACTCAGTTCCATTCCTGGCCATAACGGTAACAATGGTACTGAATTCTATATTTTTTGCAGCATCGAGTGTGCATTTAGCTGCAGGCATAGTAAGGTTTAAGAAAAAATGATCATTACCGTTTATAAATTTTAATACTTCTATTTTTTCTTTTTCACTGAATTTTGTCTGGATGATATAAGGAGCAAGCTCTCTAATTAAAAGTGAGGTCCCCGCCCTATTCCGATTATGCCCCTCATCACCCATCTGAAGCACCTGAGCTATCATAGTTTTTAAGTCTACCGGGCCATGTAATTTAAGTACTTGTTTTAATAAAGGGGCAAGCAGGTTCTCCATCCACTTCAGTCTTTTAATCACTTTATCACTATAAGCCCCGTAGCGGAGAACTTTACCCAAGCCCTCATTTAAGGTGCAATAAGAATAATTGCCATATGTCTTGTTCTGAAGAATCCACACCGGCATCGAAGCACTAACTACTCCAGCCATCGGTCCCACCGTATTATGATGATGACAGGGATCATAAGATACTTCTCCTGAAGCAGCAAGTTTAGCGGCTTCTTTCTTATCAACTGCAAGACCTTCGTAGATTAAAGCCCCGATAACTGCTCCCTTTAAGGGACCTGACATCTTTTTCCACTTAATAGGGGGGCCAGCATGAAGTATCATTTTTTTAGTCATCCCGGGGATAACTTCTTCTGCTATACCAATATCCAAAAGCGTGGGCTGCCCGTTTAAGATTATTTCCATTACTTTTTTATTGGCTGCTTCTATTCTTTCTTGAACCATGAATATTCCCTCCTCTTATTTTAACTTATCCAGTAAAGAAAGCATTTTTTTATTTCCTCCGGCCGGGGGCTTCCAGTCCACATGAACAGTTTTGACATTTTGTTTCTTTAAATTTTCATTAAAAGATTCAAGTCCCATATTTATTATCTTTACTTTTTCTTCGAATAATTCATTAATCTTGGTCATTTGCTATTCCTCCTTGACAAAACAATTGCAGCCGCCAATCTTACTGCCTGAGCATTACTGGGCATAACAATTACCCCTTCTTCTTTAAGTTTCTTCTCCTGCTCAAAAAGATTCTGAAGGTCTTCCTCTGTCCCACAGACAGAACTTATCATACAGATATGTCTTCCATCTTTGGCAGCAATTTTACCTGCTTTTTGAATATAAGGAATCATCTCTCCCGCCGGATCAGGATTACTGCCAAATCCCAGGACAAAATCCATTATTATAATCGCTACCTCTCTATCTTTTACTTCCGATAAAATTCTTTCCTGGCGTACATAAGGATCTATCATCGGATGCGGCCTACCCCGGGTGAATTCATCATCACCAAGATCAATTAAACTATGCTTATAACTTTTATTAATATCAGAAAGCTTCCCTTCGGGCTTTAACGGAATATTCGAATATATATCGCTAACTAAAGCGGAAAGAATTATCATCGCTTCATCACAAAGCGTTCCACCGGTATAAAGACCTCTGATATATCTTTGTTTTTCCTTTAATTTTTTGCTTTCTTCTTGAATAATCTTATCAATGCCAGTTACGGTAAAACCGGTAAAATCTTCAGTGGGCATTCCTTTTGCTATCGCTACAGCCTTATGAGCAGTATCTTCAAGGCTTAAACCCGGGATAGACCCATATTCTTTGATAACCTCCGGGTCGCCTCCTGCAAAATAAACCACCGAAGGCTTTTTCCCTTCTTTTAATATGGAAAGTACTTTTCTCGCCACTTCTTTATCCGGGGGTTTAGAAATTAAAACTATAACTTCGGTAAGGGGGTCATTTTGTAATGCTTTTAACCCTTCAATCATCATTATACCACCAACTTCGGCTTTAAGATCCCTGCCTCCTGTACCAATAGCCTGTGAAATACCACTTCCCAATTTATCGATCATCACAGTTACTTCCTGTATGCCTGTACCTGATGCCCCCACTATACTGATAGGACCTTTCTTGATAACATTGGCAAAAGCCAAAGCTACATGGTTAATAATTGCTGTTCCACAGTCAGGCCCCATCATAAGAAGCCCACTCTGCTTGGCGAGATTCTTTAAATCTATCTCCTCTTCCAAGGAAACATTATCACTGAAGAGCATAACATGTTTATCATGTAGTAAAGCATTTTTTGCTTCTCTTGCTGCATATTCCCCGGGGAGAGAAATCAGAACCAGATTGGCATCAGGTATATATTTGAGGGCGGATTCAAATGTTGAAGGTTGGTAATCTTCTGATTCTGCTTTCTTCCTGCTTAACAGTTCGCAAACGAAAGCAAAAGCTTTTTTGGCAATATTATCATCTATAGAATCTAAAGAAATAAAAAAATCATTAGGAGTTATTTTTTTTAATTCGGGAGTTAAAAGATTAAGATTACCTGCCAGCTCTTTATTAAGTTCAGTTCCCATGCCTACAATAACTTCCTTCACTCCTTCAATTTTTTTTACCTCTCTGGTAATTATCATTAAGGTTACAGAATCATAATATGCATTTTCTCTAATAAGATATTTCAAAACCATTTTCCCCTCTTCCACTTATTTTAATATCTTTACCTTGGCCATCAATGCTCCACCAAAAACAATTCCAGCAGCACAGTCACTACCAGATGTCCCTCCAATACTGAGGAGGTTGATACATTTATCATTGATAGAGTTGCTATT
>NCRO01000583.1 GCA_002849045.2 Candidatus Sediminicultor secundus | reverse complement strand
GTCGGCAGCGTCAGATGTAGATAAGAGACAGGTGCAAATCCGGTAGTAATAGATTCCGGAAATACAACTAACTCAGCACCATGCTCTTTCACTGCAGTCTTAAGCCAGAAACCTATTTTCTCTAAATTATAATTAATATCATTTGGTTTAACCGCAATTTGAACAGCAGCAGCAATAAATTCCTTCATCTGTTCTCTCCTTCCTTTATATTAAATTAAAAGTGCCAGATCACCTTTATAAATGTGCCCGGCACTTCTGTTTATTTATTTTTCATCAAATGCAACTACCCTGCAAATACTTGATTCCCCATCAACAAAGCGCCAGGGGAAACAACCGACAATGGTTCTTTTGTTAAGAATTTTATCGATATCTCCTCCGATGTTTTCTACATGAATTATATTTAACGAGAAAAGTTGAGTATGCATTAATTGATAGTGATCAGGAGGAAATATCTCTTCAGTTCCTTTACCGTATTTTCTTCTTAAATATGCATCACATTCTTTTGCCTGTACAGGCATCCAATCACGAATCTTGGTATTCATCGGATGATCGGCTGAACCACAATCAACACCTATCCACTTAAATTGCATTTCTTTACACCAGTTGGCAAACTCCATAGTAGGACCAGGATGTTTAATCATATATCTTACCTCGTCTGCTTCCGGTTGATCCCAGCTATAATGATGATAACCAGTATAGATTACCAATATGTCACCCTTCTTCACTTCTACCCTTTTCATAATGTCCTTTGAAGTATAAATCCCGTAATCTTCAGCAATATCACTAAGGTCAACTACCGCAGTCGGTCCGATAAGTTCATTCAAAGGGACACTTGCTATATCTCTACCGTGAGTACAAAAGTGAAGTGAACCATCCAAATGTGTCCCTACATGGTTACTGGTGGTAATAAGCTGACCATTTGCTCCATTGGGGGCAAGTCTCTTAAAAAACTTAATTTGCAGTGGTTCATAAGTTGGCCAGGCCGGAGTCAGGTGGCTTAATGGTTGAGTTAAATCATACATCTTAATGTTTTCAAAAAATTTCATTTTTATTTCTCCCTTCATTTTTTTAACTAAAATATTACTTTCTGTTTTCTTAATTCATCAATCTTGGCATCATCATAATTTAAAAAACTTTGAAGAATCTCATCAGTATGTTCTCCAATCTTTGGGGCAGGGTCTGTAACCACTTCTTCGGTTAAGGTCGATAACTTTATCGGATTTCCTGCCACATATATTTTACCCATACCAGGCTGCTCAGCTTGTATAATCATTTTTCTTGCTTTCACTTGCGGGTCATTAAAGAGTTTATCAATAGTATTAATGACACTGGCGGGTACGCTGCCGGATTTAAAAATTTTTAACCATTCTTCTGTAGTCTTTTGAATAATAATTTCACCAAGGATGGGCTTTATCTTCTCGTAATTTTCTGTCCTTTTCTCGTTTGTCTTAAATTCTTCCACTTCCAGTAAGTCTTCACGATTAATTACTTTACAAAACCTTTCCCAAATCGCCTGATTGCCACAGGCAATAATAACCCACGAGTCCTTTGTTTTAAATCCGCCAAAAGGAGTAATAGATGGGTGCCTGGAACCAATAGGACCTGGTATCTCTCCATTTATTGCGTATCTGGCTATGGCATTCTCAAGAACTGCAACCTGTCCATCAAGCATAGCAACATCAACCATCTGACCCTTACCGGTAAACACTCTTTCATAAATTGCAGAAATAATTCCTATTGCCCCAAACATACCTGCAATGATATCTCCAATTGACGACCCCACCCGGGTAGGCTCTCCCCCCGGCTGTCCGGTTATACTCATAATACCACCCAAAGCTTGGGCAATCATATCATAAGCTGGTTTTTCGGAATATGGACCGGTATGCCCAAAACCGGAAACAGCTGCATAGATAACTCGAGGATTTATTTTGCCTAAAACATCATAAGATAGACCTAATTTTCTCGTAGTTCCGGGTCTGAAGTTTTCAAGAACCACATCTGATACTTTAGCTAACTCTTTTATAATCTGTTTACCTTCAGGTTTTTTTAAATCTATAGCAATGCTTTTCTTCCCCCGATTCAAGCTTACAAAATAAGCACTTTGCCCATTTTTGTAAGGACCAAAACCTCGGGAGTCATCTCCTGTTTCAGGTCTTTCAACCTTGATTATTTTTGCTCCCAGGTTGGCAAGTATCATAGCACAATATGGTCCGGCAAGGACACGAGTCAAATCCAAAACTACTATATCTTCCAGTGGTTTTTTTCTTTCCATATTATATCTCCCCATTATACTAAATTTTTTGTTTCTAAATCTTCTACAAATGCTTGCAAAGCATCCTCAAAACAGTTCATCGGAGGTTTCACCAGGCCTGCTCCTATCTGACCAACACCCGGGTCCTTATGGGCTATTCCGGTATTAATGCTGGGTAATATGCCGGTTTCAACTACTTTGCGAATATCAATTCCAGTTGGTGTTCCTCTAAAGTCCAAAGCAGGAATTTTATATATATTATTCTCTGCAGCGGTTATTTCATACATCTTAAGGGTAAAGTTTACTGCATCTTTGGCGCTCCCTCCCACAAATTGAACAATAGCAGGTGCCGCAGCCATGGCAAACCCACCTATACCTACTGTCTCGGCTATAACACTATCACCGATATCAGGATTTGCATCTTCAGCAGAATAACCAGGGAATAAAAGACCTTCTACTATCCCAGCTGGTCCGGTAAACCACTCGTCCCCAAGTCCACTAACCCTTATCCCGAACTCGGTTCCATTCCTGGCCATAACGGTAACAATGGTGCTAAATTCTATATTTTTTACAGCATCCATTGTACATTTAGCTGCAGGCATAGTAAGGTTTAAGAAAAAATGATCATTACTGTCTATAAATTTTAATACTTCTATTTTTTCTTTTTCACTGAATTTTGTCTGAATAATATAAGGAGCCAGTTCTCTAATCAAAAGCGAGGTCCCTGCCCTATTCCTATTATGCCCCTCATCACCCATCTGAAGTGCCTGGGTTATCATAGTTTTCAAATCTATCGGACCATGTAATTTAAGTGCTTGTTTTAATAATGGAGCAAGCAGATTCTCCATCCACTTCAACCTTTTAATCACTTCATCGCTATAAGCACCATAGCGGAGAACTTTACCCAAACCCTCATTTAAGGTGCAATAAGAATAATTACTATATTTCTTATTCTGAAGAATCCACACCGGCATCGAAGCACTAACTACTCCAGCCATTGGTCCCACCGTCTTATGATGATGACAGGGGTTATAAGATATTTCTCCTGAAGCAGCAAGTTCGGCAGCTTCTTTTTCATCGACCGCAAGACCTTCGTAGATTAAAGCCCCGATAACTGCACCCTTTAAGGGGCCTGACATCTTTTCCCACTTAATAGGGGGTCCGGCATGAAGTATCGTTATTTTAGTCATCCCGGGAATAACTTCTTCTGCCACTCCGATATCTAAAAGCGTGGGCTGCCCGTTCAAGATTATTTCCATTACTTTCTTATTGGCTGCTTCTATTCTTTCTTGAACCACGAATATTTCCTCCTCTTATTTTAACTTATCTAACAAAGAAAGCATCTTTTTATTTCCTCTGGCCGGGGGCTTCCAGTCCACCTGGACAGTCTTGACATTTTGTTTCTTTAAATTTTCATTAAAAGATTCAAGGCCCATATTTATTACCCTTAATTTCTCTTGAAACAATTCATTAATCTTGGTCATTGACTATTCCTCCTTGATAAAACAATTGCAGCCGCCAATCTTACTGCTTGAGCATTACTGGGCATAACAATTACCCCTTCTTCTTTAAGTTTCTTCTCCTGCCCAATAATATTCTGGGGGTCTTCCTCTGTCCCACAGACAGAACTTATTATACAGGTATGTCTTCCATCTTTCGCAGCAATTTTACCTGCTTTTTGAATATAGGGAATCATCTCTCCCGCCGGATCAGGATTACTGCCAAATCCCAGGACAAAATCCATTAATATAATCGCTGTCTCTTTATCTTTTGCTTCTGATAGAATCCTTTCCTGACGTACATAAGGATCTATCATCGGATGCGGTTTGCCCCGGGTAAATTCATCATCACCAAGATCAATTAAACTATGCCTATAACTTTTATTGATATCAGAAAGCTTCCCTTCGGGCTTTAGTGGAATATTCGAATATATATCGCCGACTAAAGCGGAAAGAATTATCATCGCTTCATCACAAAGCGTTCCACCGGTATAAAGACCTCTGATATATCTTTGCTTTTCCTTTAATTTTTTGGTTTCTTCTTGAATAATCTTATCAATGCCAGTTACGGTAAAACCGGTAAAATCTTCGATAGATATTCCTTTTGCTATCGCTACCGCCTTATGCGCAGTATCTTCAAGACTTAAACCGGGGATAGACCCATATTCTTTGATCACCTCCGGGTCGCCTCCTGCAAAATAAACCACCGAAGGCTTTTCCCCTTCTTTTAATATGGAAAGTACTTTTCTCGCCACTTCTTTATCCGGGGGTTTAGAAATTAAAACTATAACTTTAGTAAGAGGATCACTTTGTAATGCTTCTAACCCCTCAATCATCATTATACCGCCAACTTCGGCTTTAAGATCCCTACCTCCTGTACCAATAGCCTGTGAAATACCACTCCCTAATTTATCAATCATCACAGTTACTTCCTGTATGCCCGTACCTGATGCCCCCACTATACCGATATGACCTTTCCTGATAACATTGGCAAAAGCTAAAGCTACATGGTTAATAATTGCTGTTCCACAGTCAGGCCCCATCATAAGAAGCCCACTTTGCTTGGCGAGCCTCTTTAAATCTATCTCCTCTTCTAAGGAAACATTATCACTGAAGAGCATAACATGTTTATCATTTAATAAAGCATTTTTTGCTTCTCTTGCTGCATATTTCCCGGGGAGAGAAATCAGAACCAGATTGGCCTCAGGCATATATTTAAGGGCGGACTCAAATGTTGAGGGTTGATAATCTTCAGATTCTCCTTTCTTCCTGCTTAACAGTTCATCAACGAAAGCAAAAGCTTTTTTGGCAATATTATCATCTATAGAATCTAAGGAAATAAAAAAATCATTGGGTGTTATTTTTTGTAATTGAGGGGTTAAGAGATTAAGATTGCCTGCCAACTCTTTATTAAGTTCGGTTCCCATACCTACAATAACTTCCTTCACTCCTTCAATTTTTTTTACCTCTCTGGT
>NCRO01000582.1 GCA_002849045.2 Candidatus Sediminicultor secundus | reverse complement strand
TTGTGCTTAAAATTCCTTCTACCTTTTCAATCTCCTCAATTGTCCCGGTAACAACAAGAGTATTCATTCTCGCATCGGCAACAATGTTAACTACTCCTTCTTTCACATAACCATCCAATATTACTTTTGCTCCCTCTGCACTCGCATTTTTCAACTCATATACTCTGGTAACAGATTTCTTATATCCTGCGACTACATCTTTAGCAGCAATAATCAGAGTATCACTTACCTCGGTATAATCCAATCCTTTATTCATTAAAATTAATTCAATTGCTTCCCTAAAAGTTTTATCCTTAAGGTTTAGGGTTAATTGTCCGGTTACTGAATCATCAAGCATTATATCTATTCCAGTTAATTCAGATAATCCTCTAATTACGTTAACCACATCTTCTTCAAAGATATTTAGATTAATGGGGTCGGTATAAATATCTAAAATAGAAATCTTTGGTTCTTCTTCCTTTTCAATTTTTACTGCTTCACTCTTCACCGGAGTAACCGTAAAAATTTGCTCCTCAGGCACCTTAAATTCAGTATAATCATAAACATCGATATAAAGCAATCTGCTATCAGAAGATAATGTTACTTCATAATCGGATTTCTGAAATAAGTCAACTACAAATCGGGTAATGGGAATTGGTTCAGTTTCAAATTGCCCGCACCTTACCTGTTTCACTGAACCCATATTTAAAAATAAAATATTTTTAACCAATTCCTCAATACTGTAGTTGGCATTCTTAACATCAATTACTATTCTCTCAGGTGCCTCTAAATAAGAAACTTCATATTCTGAAATAGCCCCACTTGCTTTAATGGTAAGATGGGTATAATTGGGTAGTTTTTTATACCAGATATTAGTAAACCAAATATTTTGAGAACTGGCACTTACCACAAATGAAGTTATTAAAAATAAGACCACAATAAAAAGTAATAAAGTTATTTTTCTACTTTTATAATTCATCTGATAAATCCTCACCTCCTATTTTTACTGAAAAAAAGTATCCGTTATAGTCGATAATCACTTCATCCTTTTTTATTTCTTTAACAATATATCTATCTAATAAAATATCATACAAATTAGCAATAAAAGTTTCTTCATTCATTACGATAATTGCTACTTTGTTATCTTCTGAACCAATTATTCCGGTTAGTTTTGTCCCCGTCGGTAAAAGAAAAAACTGAATTTGATATAGAAATGGATAAGAGAAAGCGGGGGTATGAAGAAAGAATATTTGTTTATGAACCGTATGAACCGCCAAGCAATCGAAATC